>NZ_JBHSQV010000010.1:0-167749 GCF_042658665.1 Marinicrinis lubricantis | reverse complement strand
TTATACCTTGTAGACGAAATTCGTTCTACCGGGCATCCTGTTGCCTTCTTTAGACTCAAGTGTTCTTGGCCCCCGCTTTGTTCCAGCGACAACGGTAATACGAGGAAATACGGCTTTCACAGAAAAAGGCTTTCGCTGCAGGTCAAGTAGCCATGATTTTGGACTCGACAGCGGCCTTAAGGGGAATTGTAAATGGCGTTGGCGACAAATTTGAAGTCGGAACCGCCTTCCTGCCTCGTCCTTCGGATGGCGAAGAAGGCGGTGTAATCGTCGGTGGGGCAAGCTTGTACATTATGAACGGCCGCTCGGAGGCAGAGCAGCAGGGAGCATGGGAATTCATCAAATTCCTTGCCGCACCGGAGCAGCAGGCATATTGGAATGTGAACACTGGATACTTCCCTATTACGAAGAAAGCGTATGACGAACAGTTGGTCAAGGATAACATGGAACAGTATCCTCAGTTTCAGACAGCTGTCGATCAGCTGCACAGCACGAAGCTGAATTTAGCGACCAAAGGAGCTGTGATGGGCGTATTTCCTGAAGCAAGGCAAATTGTAGAGACCGCGATGGAAGAGGCGATTAACGGCATGAAGTCCGTAGAAGAAGCTTTGAATCAGGCGGAGCAGGAAATTACATCCAAGATTGGTCAGTACAATCAAACGGTTAAATAAAGTTGAAACGATTTAAGGGGGGCCGGCTAATTCGGAACCCCTTTTTCTGTTTAACACTGAAGTTTCCCGGAAACAGGTTCGATGAATGGGTGGATGGGGTTCAAATATTAAAGTTAGATGAATTTATATATTACGTATTGAAATGAAAAAAGCAATGTGATATGATTTTTTCTGTTGAAAACGTTTCCGATAACGTTTCCGGAAAGGTTACCGAATTAAATTACCTGTTGTTTTTCCGGTAACGTTATCGATCGATGTTTTCACCAACAACAGAGAAAAGAGGGGATTAACCATGGGCAAGATGAAAAAACTTGCGAGTGTCATGCTGGCTGCAATCATGATTACCGTTATCGCTGCGGCATGCGGAAACAATTCCGAGGGTGATTCTGCATCGGGAGGTAAAGAAATTTATTTCCTGAACTTCAAACCAGAAATCGCACAAGTATATGAGCAAATTGCTGAAGACTACGAAGCTGAAACGGGCGTGAAGGTGAAAGTGGTTACAGCAGCTAGCGGTACGTATGAAACGACTTTGAAATCGGAGATTGCCAAATCCAATGCTCCGACGATTTTCCAAATTAACGGACCTGTCGGCTATGAATCTTGGAAAGAATACACGCTTGATTTGAAAGATACAGAGCTTTACAAAACGCTCACAGATCAAAGCTTGGCCGTAACAGACGGTGACGGAGTTTATGGTATTCCTTACGTCGTTGAAGGCTACGGTATTATTTACAATGACGCGATTATGCAGAAATATTTTGCATTGGCGGATAAAGCGGTTCAGGTTTCATCTGTAGATGAAATCAACAACTTTGACACGCTGAAAGCTGTCGTTGAAGACATGCAGGCAAAGAAGGAAGAGCTTGGCATTGAAGGCGTATTCGCTTCCACTTCCCTCGCTGCCGGAGAACAGTGGAGATGGCAGACCCATTTGGCGAACTTCCCGCTCTACTACGAATTCAATGAAAACACAGAATACGAGAACTCTGTTATGGCAGGACTCAATTCTACCGAAATTTCCTTTAATTATAACGAAAACTTCAAAAATATTTTCGATCTCTACATTAATAACTCCGTTACAGAAGGCGGATTGTTAGGTGCGAAGACGGTTGCAGATTCCATGGCGGACTTTGCATTAGGCAAGGCAGCAATGGTGCAAAACGGAAACTGGGCATGGTCGCAAATTAATGAAGTGGACGGCAACGTCGTTAAAGCAGAAGATATCAAATTCTTACCGGTGTATACAGGTGTAGAAGGCGAAGAACAGCAAGGTCTTGCGGTAGGTACGGAAAACTACTTTGCTGTAAACAGCAAAGTATCCGAAGAGAAGCAGCAAGCTTCGATCGCATTCTTGGAATGGCTCTTCTCCAGTGAAACAGGTAAAAAATATGTAACCAACGAGCTTGGCTTTATCGCTCCGTTCAGCACGTTCACGGATGCTGAGAAGCCAGCGGATCCGCTTGCTAGAGAAGTACTTGCTTGGATGGAGAAAGACGTGACTTCCGTTCCTTGGACATTCGCTGCTTTCCCAAGTGAAGAATTCAAAAACGTATTCGGTGATGCCCTGCTTCAATACGCACAAGGCAATATGGAGTGGGAAGAAGTTGTAACGACCGTTATCGATACTTGGAAATCTGAGAAATCAAGATAAGTAGAATGATAAAAAAATAGTTTCGTCGGTTCAAAAGTTTATGCCACGGAGCGCCGAATAAGGTGCTGCGTGGCATAATCAAATGTTGAGGGAATAAAGAGAGAATGACCCCGCCATTTTAATACGGAGTTAGGAGAAGACAAATGGAGAAAGCAATTAAGAAATATTTTGCCCTTTTTGCATTGCCGACGTTGCTGGCCTTCTCAGTGGCGTTTGTAATCCCGTTTCTATTAGGCGTTTATTTGTCTTTTACCGAGTTTACTACAGTCACGGATGCGAAATGGGTTGGATTCAGCAATTATATTGAAGCCTTTTCAAATAAGGAATTTCTTAACGCACTTTGGTTTACGATTAAATTTACGGTTGTCACCATGCTGACCATCAATGTACTGGCATTCGCGCTTGCGATGCTGTTAACGAAAGGCAGAAAAGGAACGAATCTGTTCCGTACTGTATTTTTTATGCCGAATTTGATCGGCGGTATTGTGCTCGGATATATTTGGCAGCTCATTCTTAACGGCATTCTGTATAAATTCGGCGTGACATTGACTTATAGCGCAGATTATGGATTTTGGGGATTAGTCGTTCTAATGAACTGGCAGTTGATTGGATATATGATGGTGATTTATATTGCAGGCATACAAAATGTGCCGAAGGAATTGCTTGAGGCGGCACGGGTCGACGGTGCAACTCCGTTTACGATTTTGCGTAAAATTACGATTCCGCTGCTCATGCCGGCGATTACGATTTGTACATTTTTGACCTTATCGAATTCATTTAAACTGTTTGACCAAAACTTGGCGCTCACGGCCGGCGCACCATCTAAGGAAACCGCAATGCTGGCACTCGATATTTTCAATACCTTCTACGGTAAGGTCGGCTTCGAGGGTGTGGGTCAAGCGAAAGCAGTTGTGTTCTTCGTATTAGTTGCGGCTATTGCCTTCATACAACTGGTAGCTACGAGAAGAAAGGAGGTTGAAAACTAATGCAGAAAACAGGCGCAAAGGATTACTTGATTACACTACTTTTGATCATACTGGCTGTATTGTTTTTAGCCCCGATCTTCATCGTATTGATGAACTCGTTTAAAGGAAAATTTTTTATTAGCGACGCGCCGTTCGATATGCCGGATTCAACCACCTTTGTCGGCCTTGACAACTATGTCAGCGGACTGGAAAAAACCGGATTCTTCAGTGCGTTTCAAATGTCGCTGTTCATTACGATTGGCTCGGTGCTGCTGATTGTTCTCTTTACAGCGATGACTGCTTGGTATATTACGAGAGTAAAAACGAAATTTACGAATACACTGTACTATATCTTTGTCTTTTCGATGATCGTACCATTCCAAATGGTGATGTTCAGTATGACGAAAGTGGCCAATATGCTTCATTTGGATAACCCGGTAGGCATTTTGATCATTTATCTCGGATTTGGTGCGGGATTGTCTGTTTTCCTCTTCAGCGGATTTGTTAAATCGATCCCGGTTGAGATTGAAGAGGCAGTGATGATGGACGGCTGCAACCCGGCTCAAGCTTTCTTCAAAATCATTCTGCCGCTTCTGAAGCCGATTGCGATTACGGTAGCGATATTGAACGTTATGTGGATTTGGAACGACTATCTGCTGCCTTATTTGGTCATCGGTACCGAATACAAGACCATACCGATTGCCATTCAATACTTGAAGGGCGGCTACGGTTCCATTGATATGGGTGCGATGATGGCTATGCTTGTATTGGCAATCGTACCGATCGTTATATTCTACTTGTTCTGTCAAAAATACATTATCGAGGGCGTCGTTGCGGGAGCGGTCAAAGGGTAACATCTTGTTTATATCTGCATTCATTTGCTATATTTGGTAGTAAGCATGCGACGAATCGGATGATCTTGTAAGCATCTACGCTGTGATGGGGAAATGAGATGAAGCAATTGCTAAATGAACATTTCAAGGAGTTAGAAGTATGAAACAGCGGACAATGATTGATCAAAAACCGGATAAAATAACGATTACGGATATTGCGAGGATGTGCGGTGTCGGCGTCACGACCGTGTCCAGAGCGATGAACAATCATCCTGACATCAGTGAAGAAACAAAAGCGATGATAATGCAGGTGATTCGAGATAACCACTACGTTCCGAACAACAGCGCCAGAAACTTAAAACGCTCCGCTTCGAAGACGATCGCTGTTTTGATCAAAGGGATTACGAATCCGTTCTTTAATCACATGATTAAGGTGTTCGAAAAGGAAATTCAGAAGAATAAATATTCGTTCATCTTGCATCGTGTGGATGAAAATCAGGATGAGGTCGAAGTGGCCATTGAATTGGAGAAGGAGAAGCGGCTCAAGGGTATCGTTTTTTTGGGCGGACAATTCTCTCATGCCAACGAAAAGTTTAAGCAAATAACGGTACCGTTCATATTGAGTACCGGCGGAGTGACCTCTGAAGTCGGAAGCGAAAACTACTCCTCTGTGTCTGTCGATGATTTTAAAGAAAGCTACAAGATGGTCGATTATTTGTGCGGTCTCGGACACCGAAAAATCGCGATCATTACTTCTCCGCCAGACCATGTCGATGTCGGAACGCTCCGTTTCGAAGGCTATTTGAAGGCCTTGGAGGATCACGGAATCACCTTCCGTGAAGAATGGGCATGGTACATGAGAGAGGATATCGAAGGCTTCAGTATGGATAACGGATACGCCGTAACCAAGCATCGGTTAAGCGCCAATCCTGACGTTACCGCGATTTTTGCGGTTGCCGACAGCTTGGCTATCGGCGCTTGCAAAGCGATATTCGAGGATGGCAAGCGTGTGCCGGAAGATTATTCCGTCGCCGGTTACGATGGATTGGATATTTCCTTCTATTATAATCCTTCGCTGACGACGATTCGTCAGCCGGTCGAGGAAATGGCGGAGGAGACCATCCGCATCCTGTTCGATATGATCCATAAAAAAGTGAAGCATACACATCGCATATTTCCAGCGGAACTGCTGGCCAGAGCATCCACCAGACCCCTGCTTTAGGGGCTGGTGGTTGTTTTGTTTTCATCCGTTTGAATCAAAAGCGGAGTGAGTTTGTCGGACGCATTTGCTGGCGCTGCGGGAAGGATGTTATGCTTCATAGAGAATAGGAAAAAATGATCATCAGGAAGTGAACGGAAGGTTAAATCTGTACGAGAGGTGATTCGTTTGGAAGCAGTACAGAAGCTGACTGAAGCGCTGAAAGAGGCAGGGAAGGTTGCAGTGTTGACAGGAGCGGGCATGAGTACGGCAAGCGGCATCCCCGACTTTCGATCGCGCGGAGGATTATACGACCGGGAATTGAACGTAGAGGCGATCTTATCGGAATCGTATTTTCATTCTAAACCGAAGCTGTTTTGGAAATATTTCAAAGAAATTTTCGGCTTTCAGCAGATTAGAGAGGTTGAACCGAATGCCGGCCATTTGTTCTTGGCGGAGCTTGAAGCGATGGGGAAGACGGTTACAATCATTACCCAAAATGTGGACGGTTTGCATCGTAAAGCCGGCAGCAGCCGTGTGCTTGAGGTACATGGTTCATTGGATCAGGCGAGATGTCCCAAATGCCATGAAGAATATGGTCTGAAGGATCTGCTCGCAGAGGAAATCCCGCGATGCAGGAAACACGATGTGATTCTCAAGCCCGATGTTGTTCTGTTCGAGGGGCGGGTGAAGCATATGGAGGAAGCGGTGGATGCGATATGCGGCTGTGAGCTGTTCATCGTTCTGGGGACTTCGCTTACTGTGTACCCCGTGAAGGAGCTTCCAAACTACATTCGCCATGACCGCGGCATTACGAAAGCGATCATCAATAAGGAGCCGACGATGATGGATGAGCTGTTTGATATCGTCGTGCATGAAGAGATTGTTCCCGTCTTGAACCGTGTGAAGCAAACGATATAAGTTTGTCTATACGGTTCAAACTTGGTTGACAGCAAAAAATGGGATATGGTATATAAAATATAGTATTAGCACTCTAGTTTGTAGAGTGCTAAATGTATGAGTGAATGCCGAACGAAGCGTCGCGGTTCCATTACATGATCGGAAGGAGATCTATTTATGGCCAAGAAACAGTTTAAAGCGGAATCCAAAAGATTATTGGAAATGATGATCAACTCGATTTATACCCAGAAGGAAATCTTCCTTCGAGAGCTCATTTCGAATGCGAGCGATGCCATAGACAAAATTTATTATCGCGCGTTAACCGACAGCAGCTTGGTTTTCAATAAGGATGATTACTATGTCAAAATTACGCCGGATAAAGGCAGCCGAACGCTGACGATTTCCGATACGGGCATCGGCATGACGAAGGAAGAATTGGAGAACAATCTCGGTGTCATTGCCAAGAGCGGATCTTTTGCCTTCAAGAACGAGAACGAACTGAAGGACGGACATCACATTATCGGCCAGTTCGGGGTTGGATTTTATTCTGCCTTCATGGTTGCAGATCAGGTGACGGTTATCAGCAGAGCTTTAGGCAGCGAGGAAGCATATAAATGGGAATCGAAAGGTGCGGACGGCTATACTATCGAGCCGAGCGAGAAAGCGTCGGTCGGTACGGACATTATTTTGCACATCAAGCAGAACACGGACGACGAGCAGTATGATGAATATTTGGAAGAGTATCGCCTGCGATCCATTATTAAGAAGTATTCCGATTTCATTCGCTATCCGATAAAAATGGATGTCAAAGGACAGCGCCCTATGGAAGGCAGCGAAGGCGAGTTCGAGGAATATACCGAGGAACAAACCATCAACAGCATGGTGCCGATCTGGCGTAAAAATAAAAACGAGCTGACGGATGAAGACTACGAGAAATTTTATGCGGAAAAACGCTACGGCTTCGATAAACCGTTGAAGCACATCCATATCAGTGCGGATGGAGCGGTGGTTTACAACGCCATTTTGTTTATTCCGGAAAGCACGCCGTTCGACTATTATACGAAGGAATACGAGAAGGGCTTGGAGCTGTATTCGAACGGAGTACTGATCATGAACAAATGTCCTGATCTGCTCCCCGACTATTTCAGCTTCGTCAAAGGAATGGTCGATTCCGAGGACCTGTCGCTCAACATCTCTCGCGAAATGCTGCAGCATGACAGGCAGCTGAAACTGATCGCAAAAAATATTAAGAATAAGATCAAAAGTCAATTGCAAAGCATGCTGAAGGACGAAAGAGAGAAGTACGAGAAATTTTATAACGCTTTCGGAAGACAGCTGAAGTTCGGTGTCTATAACGAGTACGGCATGCATAAAGAGGACCTTCAGGATCTGCTTATGTTCTATTCCTCGAAAGAGAAGAAGCTGGTTACCTTGGAAGAGTATGTCTCCCGTATGCCGGAAGATCAGAAATACATTTACTATGCCGCGGGTGAATCGATTGAACGGATTGAGAAGCTGCCGCAAACTGAGCTCGTTGCGGATAAAGGATATGAAATCCTGTACTTTACAGACGATGTCGATGAATTCGCGATCAAAATGCTGATGAACTATAAAGAGAAGGAATTCAAATCCGTTTCCAGCGGAGATTTAGGCATTGAAGGAGATCAAGATCAGAACGAAACGGATGACAAGGAAGAGCATAAGCAGTTGTTCGATGCGATGAAAGAAATCTTGGGCGACAAGGTGAAGCAGGTTAAAGCGTCCAAAAGACTGAAATCTCATCCGGTATGCCTGACCGCAGAAGGCGAGCTGACGATTGAGATGGAGAAAATATTAAAAGCAATGCCGAACGGACAAGACGTGAAAGCTGACAAGGTGCTCGAAATTAACGCCAGCCATAAGGTGTTTCAATCACTGCAGGCCGCCCTAGAACATGATAAAGAAAAGCTGAAGCTGTACACTCATTTGCTGTATAATCAAGCTCTCTTAATTGAAGGACTGCCCATTGAGGATCCTGTCACATTTACGAACGAAATCTGCGAGATCATGGTGTAATGACTCCTGCCCCAAAAGCCTGTCGTCTTCAATCCCTAGTGGGTTGAAGGCGCAGGCTTTTTTAATGGGAGCTTTGTATGGTGTTACATCGGCGCTTTCATCGCCTGCTCTTTCGCGTGCTGACGCTGCTGCTCCCGAATACGAGTGGTTTGCGCGCGCAGCACTTGTGACATGCCGATCCCCATTTGATCTGCTTGGATCAGCGCGTTCATGAGTCCGCGAAAAAGATCAGAAGCGACTCGATCTCGTGCATAAGCGAACATGGCCTTTTTCTTCCATGAATAATGCTTTTTTTATCATGTATAGGATCCCCTTTGTTATTGGTTTTTTAGTTTTGGTGTACATTGTTGAAGGAAAGCAATTGGAAATCCAAAGATGTGGAACCTTTTTTTCGCGTTTGCTTGGTTTAATGGGAAGAAAACACTGCCCCAGGGGACGGGAATGCTGCTCGTACCATGCCAGTTCATCCATATGTTCTTCGATTACAGTTATAAAAAAAACTTCATCCATAACCCCCTATACACGACAAATGATCACAGTATAAAGCGGCGTGAATCGCAGCAAATTAACATCGTAATCATCTAATCATCAAGGGGAGGTTATTTTGTGAGAAAACTACTCATTACAGGCGTTGTGCTTCTAATGTCAGCGGGCTTGATGGCTTGCGCCGACACGAACAACAACAATGGAGAAGTGCAGAACCAATCCTTAGATCGAGCGAATCGTATTGGTTCCGTGAGTCCTTATAATCGTGGAACAGGCCAAAGAATCGGCGATTTCGGTAAGATGGACCGAGACATGAATCGTGATAATGACTTCCGAGGTTTGGGATTCGGTGATTATCGTCCGTTTGAGACGGGAACCGACGATAATACAACAGATGATATGGGGACAACGAATGGTACAGACACCACAGATGATACAACAGACGGTACGGATACAACGCCAACAGATGATACCCAGAATGGAACCACTCCGGCAGATGATACGCAAAATGGAAAAAGATTAGGACAAGGCAAGAGAGAATACAAAGGTACGTTCAAGGACGTTCCAAAAGGAAAATGGTTTACCGAGCAGGTTGAGTGGAGTAAGGATACAGGCGTAGCCATTGGTATGCCTGGAGGAGAATTCCAACCGAATAAACCACTGACACGTGCGGAAGCTGTTCAACTGATTGTCAACTTGGTTGAGAACGGATATTTGAATATTCCGGATCCAACGGATGATACAACAGACGATACAACACCTTCAGATGACACAACACCTGCAGATGACACAACGCCAGCGGATGATACAACACCTATAGATGATACACCGACCGATCCAACCCCAGCAGATGATACGCCTGCAGAAGTAACACCGGAGCCAGGAACGACTCCATAACGATCTCTTTCGACCCCAGTAAACACGCTTAAAGGCCTGTTTATTGGGGTTTCTTCTTTGTGCTGCATCCATAGACGATATTGTTTCCAGCATATTTGAAGGGAAGCGGTGAAAAAATGAAAGAAACAGTGTAAGCATCCGAACTAAATGAGGAATGATACCATTAACGGAAATCAAGAATGGATTCAGCAAGTTCAGGGGTTATTTTCGAAAGCGCTGGGACACCCTGTCATTATTACCGATCTGCACGGATCGCCTCTGTCGGATGAAGCCCAGCATCCATCCATCGTACAGATGTTGAAGGAGCATATCGATCCAAAGCTCATCTCTATGAATCACCCCATATTATTTGAAAGCAATACCGGCGAAAAAGCTGCGGCATGCAAAATTCCTCTAACTCATCGATGTATTTGTGTAGGGTCAATACGTGAAGAGGACCCTCGGCTTATTGAGGAAATTCGTTGGGTGTCCCGAGCGCTGGGTGCGATATTTTCTAGCCTGGATCAAGAACACATCTTTGTTCAGCTGAAGCACAATATTGAGAATTTGCGAAGTCATCCATCGAACTGGTCTGCCAATTTGAATTTGCTGTTTGGACTCCTGGAAGCACTTCATCCGCACCTTGAATTTCTAGGATTAGCGGAAAGGACGAGTGAAGAAGACTTTAAAATTAAAGTGTGTATGGAAGGGATAACTGCTTTTCAAGATCAATACTTCAAGCTAGGACAAGGGTATTTGGGTCAAACGGCCATCACGGGGATCCCAGGATATTGGTCACCGCTTGAAGAGGACCCGCGAATACGATTTTTTCAGGAGAAAGGCATTGTCCCTAAGGGACTTTTTTGCTGTCCGATCGAACAAGAGAATCAGGGAGTGCAGATGATTTTGTTCGGTGGAAGCATGCAATCTTCGGATATGTCCATATTATTTAAAGCCCTGTGTGAAACGATTGCGGGTGTTATTGGCATAGCATTCTTGAATGCTAATATGAAAAAGAAAGTGTCACAAAGGGAATATTTTTTGACGGCGCTGTACGAAATCAATCAGACGATGGTGTCGCTGCAGGATGAGAAGCAAATATTATATATTTTGGTTGATACATGCTTGAATCTGCTTCATTGCTCCGTTGCGATTGTCGGATTATTTCCGGAAGAGGAGCTTGATAGGGACAGCAGAGTTCAATTTGTATCTAGAGGAATGACTTCCTCACAAGTGGATTCGTTTGGCACTTTTTTCACGCAGCGAATGCACAGCCGTCACAGTTTGAAAGAAATTGCATTTTCAATCACACCTTGGGGAGAGCGAATGCTTGAGATTCCTTTGAATTATCGAAATATCGTTAAAGGTGTGTTATATGTACAAATGTCGGAGCTCGGGCAAGTAAGCAGGGAACAGCTTGATTTTGTCCAAGCGCTGTCGATGATGAGTGCTACCTTCATTCATATTCTTCAACAAGCAAAGACAAGATCGAAAGAGGATCATTTGGATGTCCTCCGCAAAGCGCTGAAATATTGGAATCCGGAAGGATATGAGAAAGCCGTAAAAGCGGAGCTGGTGGCCGTAGGTTATGCGAAATACTTAGGATTGGACGAAGAACGAATTGAACGAATCCAAGCCGCTTTTATACTTTCCTGTTATCCATTAGAACATTTGCAGCAAGGCCAATTGATGAAGGGAGAACCCGTCTTAACGATTGTACGTGAAGCACAGTCCGGATTAGATTCTTCTCTATCGATGGAAAGTAAAATCTTTATGATGGCGAATTGCTTTGTCACGCATCATGGTCGAATCGAGCAGCTGGAGAAGCATATTCCATTTGAAGAGGAGAAGTCATCTTTTATTCAATTCATTGTGAAGCATATACCGCAAAATAATGAGCTTTTGATCGGTAAGGCGCTCAAACCGAGCGGGGAATTGGATATCGGTTTAGATTTGAAAAATATAACGAATCGCGAAAAAGAAGTGCTTCAGCTGATCATGGAAGGACTAAGCAATCGAGATATCGCCGCAGCTTTGTTTATCAGTGAGCATACGGTTAAAAACCATATTAGCAACTTATTTCATAAATTGGGCGTGACCGACCGGACGCAGCTGATGACGAAAATTATCAAGTCCAAAAAAGAACCCGTCATGACATAGAAGTTCATTCCGCTATGAAGCACACCTTGAGTTGTCTCAAGGTGTGTTTTTGTATTATGGCTTTAGCCAGTTGAGTGCGTGAATTTCCGTCTACGCCGTATATCCACTTGCAAAGGATCAGAAAAGGGAGAAACATTACTTGGTCAAGCCCGGCGATACGTTATGGAAAATATCCCTCGCTTACGGTGTGACAGTCAACCAATTGAAGCAGTGGAACTCCCTTCCTTCCGATATGATTTACGTTGGACAGCATCTGGCTACAAGCGACCCGTATTACACGGTCAAAGCGGGCGACAGCCTGTATTCGATCGCAAACAAGACCGAATCGACCATACAAGGAATAAAACAAGCGAACAACCTGACGAGCAATGCACTAACGCTTGGTCAAAGGCTGTATATTCCACCACAGCCCTCTGTAGCTCAGCCAAACATGTTCTCCGAAGGGATCTTTCCACTCATCGACAAGACCTACGATGCGTTTACGAATACGTACGGTGACGCAAGATCATATGCAGCCGGGGAAACCTCGCGAGTGCATGAAGGCAACGATATTATGGCAAAATCATGGGTACCGATTTTCTCTGTAGAGGACGGCGTCGTTGTCCGTTACGGGTGGAGTGAGCTCGGGGGCTGGCGGCTGACGGTAAAAGCATCGAATGGAATTGCCTTTTACTATGCGCATATGAGCGGCTATGCCAACGGAATTAAAAATGGAGCCACCGTGAAGAAAGGACAGCTTATCGGTTACGTCGGATCAACGGGCTACGGGCCTCAAGGGACCTCGGGCAAGTTTTTGCCGCACCTGCACTTCACGATGTACGATACGAATGTGAATCCTTGGAAGTCGATGGATCCGTACCTTTACCTAAAATGGTGGGAGAACCGTTAAACCGATATGAACCTCGACCAACCGATCGTTGGACGGGGTTCTTTCTTTTTCAACCTGCTGCAGCCGCTATGGAACGATCATTGTGTTCATGCGTATCCCTTATGTATCTTGGAGTTTTTGGAGAATTTCTCCCGGAAACCTTATAATGGAAGTAAGACATCGTTGCAATGGTCATGATACGAATCGAAAGTTATATCTGGGAGGAAGCTAAGGATGAATACATATCAGGTTCAGCAGTTCAAAAAAATTCGTGATGAAATCACCCGATTTATGATGATGTATAAATTTGCTTTGAATGAAGTGGAGACGAAAATTGAAATTTTGCAAGAGGAATTTCAAATGCTGCATGATTACAGTCCGATCGAGCATACGAAATCGAGGCTGAAATCGCCGGAAAGTATATTAAATAAGCTTTACCGCAAAGGAATCGATATTTCCCTGTCCAGCATCAAATCACACATAAAGGATATCGCTGGGCTGCGAATTACGTGTTCATTTACTTCAGATATATATCGCATTTGCGACATGCTGAAAAACCAAAGAGACTTGACCGTACTTGAAGTCAAGGATTATATCGAGTACCCCAAGCCGAACGGCTATCGCAGTCTGCACCTTCTGGTGGAGGTTCCTGTATTTATGTCGGATCGCGAGGAACGCGTCTGTGTTGAAATTCAAATTCGAACGATTGCGATGGATTTCTGGGCAAGCCTAGAACACAAAATTTATTATAAGTACAACCAGGCCGTCCCCAGCCATCTGCTGCGTGAATTAAAGGAAGCGGCGGACGCTGCTGCGGCATTAGATCGCCAGATGGAGCGCATTCATCGTGAGGTGAAGGTCATCAAGGAAGAACAAGAAGAAGAAGAGGTTGAATTGATGAATCAGCTTGTGATTAACAATCAGAAATTTTCCATCCCTGATGCGCTCCTAAAGCTCCTGGGTCCCGACTCGAAGAACGCTTAATATATAGTTGGAAAGCTCGATCCCGATTTTATAGGGACGAGCTTTTTTTTGTACTCCATCATATGTTGATCCATTGAATCTTTCGATACGGGCATCTAGTCTTGATTCGTGCATTTTAACAAATCAAAATAGCGTATTTATTGAATCGAAACAATTGCCGCAAGGAGCTTATAATGGGTGAAACATCTATGCTTCAGGGAATGGAGGAGGCGCATGTATCACATCCATAATGAAACCTTCGCGGTCGATGTGGATCGGCAAGGAATCGTCAACCACGTTTCACTTAGACGGGATCCGCACCGAATGAATTGGTTTATCGAACCGGCCTATTTGGATGAGGTGGGATATCCGGATCACGATAAACTGATGGGAAACTTTAAGATGGTGGTTAACGGGAAAAGTTATTCGAGTGCGGATGCCGATTTGAGCATCAAGCACGAGACACAGTGCATACAAGTCGGTTATAGGTTCACCAGCTTCACGGTGACCTATATTTATTCAACATCGAAGGAAGGCCAATTTCAGTGGACGATGGAATGCAGGAATCACAGCCGTGATCGGCTGCAGATCGATCAATTCCAAGCTTGGTTTTCCGCTGCTTACGTCATGTTTCGGGATCTTAACGTCCGCCGTAATATGAGTGAATCGTGTGCGATATTTCCTTCCATCTCTCCGGATTATACGCGGATGGCGGCGGTCAGGAGGGATCATAGGGGAATGCATTTGGGCATATTCAACACGAAGGGGAGAACCCAATCGATCGGGACATTTTGTCGGTACGAGAATAAGTTTCTAGAGCAGGTTTCTCCTTCATTGGACGGAATGCTTCATCACTGCTTGGTACTTGCGGACGGAACGGAGAACCCAGGACGGAACCCGCTTACAGATTGGATGTATAAGCCGCTCAAAGGAGCTGTCATGCTGGATCCGGAAGAAGCGACGTGCTGGGAATATGTGATGGTGCCCTATCAAGATGAAGCTGAATACATGGAGAAAGCGAATATGCTGCAATTTCCTTGGATCGAGTACACCCCTGTGTTGGTGGCAGGCGGACAGTTTCAGGCAGCGATCAAGCTTCCGGAAGGGCGAACCATTAAGTCTGTTCAGCTTCATTATACCGACCCTCTCTCCGTGATATCAGACGAGGTGACGGATCAACTCCGTTCTTTATCCGCAGCAGATTATCAGCTGCGGCTGCTTCTAGATCGCCCAGGCGAACATCAACTCACCGTGATGCTGGATGACGGCTCAGTGGACATGGTGATATTTAGCGTATTGGAACGGGTTCGGGACATGATTGAGGCGAGGGTACAGTATTTATGTGATCACAGCTTTGAGGAGGATGAGCATGCTTCTCACCCTTTTGCCTTCAAGCCGGTGTCCAATCAAGGGGAATCGTTAGGGAAATTGGCCTTGATTTTGGAGAAGAACCGGATCGGCCCCTTCGATGCGGATCAAGTATGGAAGGTAGAGCAGTGTGCGGTCTACGACGTAAAGAACCGATGGTTCGAGGAGGGGGATTTCCATAAGCCTAAGAAGCTGTATGGCTCCTTCTATCGAATATTCGATTTCGATTATATCGGGTATGTGTTTTATTTGTTATCTCGCTTTGATTCGGCACAGTTAAAGCTTCATTCACCAGAGACTTATCTGGCGTGGGCCGCGGAAATGATGCTGCTGCGATTTGATGAGACGCGGCATGAGGATGAACGGGAACGGCGTGAAACGAAGCTGACAGGTGTATTCACGCTCTATATTCAGGACCTGCTGAACGATTTGAAAGGAAGCGGTCTGAAGGAGCTTGGGCAAAACGTTGTAGAGCAGTATGAACGTTTTGGGAAGATGCTCGCGGCCGGCAGTGAACAGTATCTCGGGGCAATTACGGAGCACTATTATGACAATGCCGGCTTCGGCCCCGCATGCGAAGCGCTTTGTTTAATGGGGAGAAGGGATGAGGCAGAGAAGTACGGGGAGCTCATATTGGCCAATATCGGCTTTAGCAATGATTACAGGGCGCAAAATCCCGACCGTTGGTGGGAAGCGCTTGCATATATGACACATTCGCTGTGGGGAGGGCTTGTAGCCGGCGCCTGCCTAACGGCTTACGAACACTTTAAGTCGCCGGACTATATCCAAGCAGCCTACCGCTCGATGATGGCGATTTTCTCCTGCTATGACTGGCATATCCGATCAACAGAAAAAGTGCTGGAGCGGGGAGAAGCGGCTTCAACGTTCTGCGTAGCCAGCCCGAATTTGAATAAGCCTGAGCTCTCTCACAATCGGTTCGGCCAATCGGTATTTCAGGATGATATCGAGCTGTTAGCGGACAACGCGACGGGAGACGATTGGGACATGGGTGCTGAACTCGCCGCGTATTTGCACGGATTCGGAACGAAAACATTTCTATATGAGAAAAATGGTCAGCTGTGCTGCGCGAATGGTTTTATTGAAGAGCTGAACGGCAGGACCGTGGTTACCAGTTACGCGGCATATCCTAGGGCTTATTATTACTTTGACCGAAACCATTCGTTAATTGCAGCGGACGGTGAAATGATCAGAAGCATCATCGTGACCGAAAACGGCCTTCAGCCATTGGTTCGTGAATCAACCAAGAGAGGGGACAAATGCGATGCTAAAAATTAACTTTCAACTAGAAGAAGACTACTGTTTAAAAATTCAAAGCGATGCATTAGGCGCGCTTTATATTTCAAGTCCGGTTGAAGTGTTTTATTTGTCCGGAAGGCATCAAAAGTGGCAGTACGACGAGCTTCAGAAGGTGAGCGACCGCAAATGGGAAGCCCGCTGCTCATGGATTGAAGCGGGATACGTGTTCAGGCTGACCGATCATTGGGAGGAGGATGAGGAAGGCCGGGTTTCTCTCTTCCGGCGGATGCGCACGGAGCGCAGCGAGGCATCGGCACCGGAAGGGATGGAAGGCATCCAATTGCGGCTTAATTTGATTCATCCATCCGTAGCGGATCAATCATGGCGCTTCAGCGCGCCGGCTGCATTTTATTCTACAGAGGAACAGCGGATGGAAACCGGCGTTGTCCGTGTCTATATGGATGATCGATTAGCGTACCCTCAAATTGTCGGATACCAGCCGAACACGAAAGCTGCCGTCTCCTTGAGCCGCATTCAACTCGCCGATTTCGCTGAAGTACCCAGAAGGAAAGGCAAAGAAAATCAGTATTTGCAAGCAACGAATATCGGATCGATCGGTTATGAAAGACAAGAGGATTACGTATCTTTTCAGGCCTATTTACCTTATTTTGAGGGAGAACAAAGCGTTGCTCTCGACGCGAGCCTCACGCCGGTATCGGCTTTTTATCCATTAGAAGGCGACAGCTTCGAGCTGACTGCGGCTTATCAGCTGCATGTGTACAGGAAGGATCATTTTTCCGAGGCGGTATACGCATCGTTCAAGGAAATGGCTAAGCAGCAGCCGCCGCAGCCGGTATCTTTGCCTTTTACGTTAGAGCAGTCGATTGAATATCGGAGTGAGTCGCTGAAAAGATCGTATCGTGAATTACAAAGCGGAGCAGCCGGGTTTTTCTTTCACTTTGATCCAAGATACGGATATGAGTCCGCTCCTTCCGGCTTTGGGACCTCGTTTAATAATATTCCGCACGATACCTATACGTCGATTTTGGAATACGGATTTACCGGAAGGCAGGTCAATGCGGCATACATATTGGCGAAGCGGGAAGGTGCGGAGTGGCTGGATAAAGGTAAGAAAGTGATTGATTTCTTCGTGGATCGCTGCGTTCTTCCGAGCGGTTGGATGTATACGCTGTATGATTTGAAAAAGGATGAGCCGTTCTACTCGTTCGGTGACCCCGAAGCGCCGAAGCTGCACTATATTTCACAAGGGGACGTTCGCGGCAACTATTTGCGCTTGATGGTCGAGCCTGCCTTTGATTTGCTGCTGAGTGTGCAGCTGTATAGACAGCATGATAGACTGGAGCTTGACTGGATGGAGGCGGTGCGCCGATTTGCAGACTTTTTGCTTCGGCATCAAAATCCGGATGGATCTTGGTATCGGGCTTATGAGCCGGACGGTACACCATTGATGAACGCGGCGGGATTCGGACATGATGACTTCACTGCCAAATCGGCCAGCGCGATTCCAATGATGTTCCTGCTCTCGTTGTGGCAGGAATATCCCGAGCAGGGCGCAGCTTATCTGGAGGCGGCTACGCGGGCGGCAAATTTCGTTCTGAAAACGTATGTGGAGAAGGATCACTATCAAGGCGGAACACTGGACAATCCGAACGTCATTGATAAAGAAGCCGCCCAGTATACGACCGCTGCTTTATATACTCTGTACAAGCATACCGGGGAAGAGAAATACTTGCGGGGATCGGAGCGTGCGGCTCAGATTTTCGTTACGTGGAATTATATTTGGAATGCTCCGCTGCTTCCTGGCACGGACCTTCATCGGCACGGGTTCCAAACCGTGGGTAATGGAGGAATCAACTCGATATGGGGTGGCGGTGTCGTCGATATTTATTCCTTGTTCTTTATAAGAGAACTGCATGAGCTCGGGGCAGCGGTCGGAGATTCCTTCTACGAAGAGATGGCCGCCTGGATTGCCGTCGGAACGCAGCAGGTGCTCTCTCATCCCGGAGATATGATGGGATTTGCCGATATCGGGATGCAGCCCGAAGGCTTTGGCGTATGCAACCAAGGATTGGACGAAGGAATGATTGCCAAAGGGGATATTTGGGGCACACTGGGCTGGATCTACTCGGCGGGCATTCATGGATTAGGTTTGTATTTAGAACAGCTGGGGACATCACGATAGAAATTCGAACCTAATCGACAACATTTCTGAATGTTCGATAAGGTATAAAGATTTTAAAATGGAAATGTAAGCACTTTAGATACGAAGGGGAGGTTTAAAAGGAAGATGAAACTTAAGAAAACTTGGCTTGGAATCATCTTGAGCATAATCCTGGTTATTACAGGTTGTTCTGGTGGAAACAGCAGCAATGAAGGGAATAACAATGACTCGGGGGCGGCATCCGCGATTGAAATTACGATGCTGAGCAGCTGGAGTACCGATACCGAACGCGGTGCGGCACTGCAAGAGGTGATCGATTCCTACAACGAACAAAATGAAGGTAAAGTCAAAATTAATGTTGATATTACACCGGATTGGCCAACGTACCAAGAAAAAATTAAAACGATGATTTCGGTCAATCAAACACCAGACTTATTTAATTACAACTTTAATCCAAATGATTTATCCCGCCAAAATTCCGGGAAACTGTTAGATTTTAATCCTTATATGGACGACGCGTGGAAGGCGCGCTTCAATGAAAGCGATCTGGAGGCGCTGACGATTAATGGAGAATTGACTTCCATTCCTTTTGAGAAAGCCGGCGTGCTGTTTTATTACAATAAGGATTTGTTTGCACAAGCAGGTATTACGGAGTTTCCTAAGACATGGGACGAATTCTTTGCCGTCTGCGAGCAGCTCGAAGCGAGTGGAATCACTCCGATTTCACTGATGACCGCCGATGATGCTTGGCACGCGACGAATGCTTTCACTTATCTGGCTGCAGGAGCAGGCGGTACGGATGTGTTCGAAATGGGTAAGTCGTTAGACCAGCCGGCTGTTATCAAAGCAGCGGAAAACTTGAAAAAGTTGTTCGAATATACGACGGAAGATGCGCTGGGAGCAGGTTATGCCGTCAGCTCCAATCATTTTATTCTTGGGAATACGGCGATGATCATTGACGGTCCTTGGCTGATCGGTTCATTGGATCCGGAGATGATGGATTCGATTGGTGTCGCTCCAGGACCGACATTCGGTGACGGTACCGTACCGGAAGGATTTATCATTACCGATACGTATACGCCATGGTCGGCGGGTAAACAAGAGTCGAAGGAAAAAGAAGAAGCGGTCGTAGACTTTATGAAATATTTAACTTCGAATGAAAGCACGAAGACATTAACGTTAAACGGCAGCATTCTATTATCGCCGCATCTAGATATGTCAGAAGAAGAACTTCAAAGCTCCGGACCGATTTTAGGTCAATTTATTACGATCGGCGGCGATGCGCCGGCGGACTTGGTTCAAATTTCTCGTATTCTGAAGCAAACGGCAATTTCCAAGATGCCTTCTCTGATTGAGTCTTTAGCCTTCGAAAAAATTAGTGCAGAACAGTTTGCAGCTCAGCTGCAGGCAGCGAACGAATAATAACAGCTTAGAACAATGGGAGGGCAACCTCCCATTTCTAATAGGAGGGAAATCATCCACATGGGTGCAAAACGCAACGTTCTGCTGTATCTGTCTCCCGCGATCCTATTTACGGCAGTATTTTTTATTTTTCCATTTATATTTTTGGTCATTGTCAGTCTTCAGGAGTGGGATGGACTTAGTGCGATGACGTTTGTTGGGTTGGACAACTTTAGGACTTTGTTTGCCGATCCCGTGTTTAAGAAAGCCATCATCAATACGTTAGTCTGGATTTTCTCAGCGATATTTTTACATATGCCGTTAGGCTTAGGATTGGCATTGATTTTGCATAGAAGGCCTAGGGGATGGAAGTTTTTTAGAACGCTGTTTTTCCTTCCGAATGTAATTTCCACGACAGCTCTTGCTTTCTTATGGTACTTCGTACTGCATGTCAATTTAGGTTTGGTCAACAGTGTGCTGAAGCTGGTCGGATTAGAATCACTGACCCGGCCATGGCTGAGCGATCTGGGCACCGCCTTAATGGCCAATCAGCTGCCTTTTATTCTATATGTCGGTTTTACGATGGTGATATTCTTGACCCAAATGTCAACGATCTCACCGGACTTATATGAAGCTGCGGAGTTGGATGGTGCGACCTCGTGGCAGAAAGATCGGTTTATTACGATTCCGCTCGTGAAAAACGCGATTGCGATTAACGTCATTTTTAACGTCGCCTTCTGTCTTCGGATGTTTGAGTATCCGTTTCTCATGACAGGCGGTGGGCCTGCGAATTCTACGATGAATATGTCCTTATACATTTACAAAGAAATGATTACCGCGAATCGTTACGGAGTATCGATGGCAGCCGGACTATTGACCATTGCTTTGGGTATTCTCGTTATGGGTACTGTACTCCGCGTTATTCGCGCCTCGGATAGGAAGTGAGCATCATGAAATGGATCAAATGGTTCGTATTGACGGCATTTACCTGCATTACGGTCGTACCGCTGCTGTGGCTGCTCATGGCATCTTTCAAAACGAATAAGGAATTGTTTCGCGATCCCTTCGGGCTGCCAACGGAGTGGATGTACGATAACTATGCGTCTGTCTTTGACAGCCATCCGATTCCTTTATATTTTTATAACTCCGTGTTCGTGGCGGTTATTTCAACGGTCATTGCATTAATTGTTTCTACCTTGGCCTCTTACATTTTTATCTATCATTTTAAATGGAAGAACCAGTGGCTGCTGCTGCTCACCTTTGGTATCCTGATTCCAACCAATGCCTTCATGGTACCCTATTATTTTATCGTAGACTGGCTTGGATTGTATGATACACTGTTTGGTGTGGCACTTGTCTATGCGGGGGTATCGCTGCCGCTCAGTGTCATCATTATTAAAACGTACATGGATACCATTCCGTATGAAATTGTGGAAGCATCGTTTATTGACGGGGCTTCGATTCACAAGACATTTTCCCGGGTGATCCTGCCAATCAGTTATCCGGGCATCGTAACGGCTTCTATTTTCTTAATGATTACAGCATGGAATGAACTGCTGTTTGCAAACTTGCTTACACAAAGCGAGACGACACGTACGCTGCAGGTGGCTATCCGTTTCTTCCTGTCTACTTTCAATGCCAATTATCCGTATGCGTTTGCGGCGATGATTATTGCGATTTTGCCTACGATATTGGTTTATACATTCTTAAGTGAAAAAATCATCGGCGGGTTAACGGCCGGTGCTGTGAAATAAAGCTCCGCTGAACAAATGGGTAGAAAGGCTGCTTTGTACGAGCTAACCACACGAGGGGGGCAATACTTTGCGAATCATGTTTGTAGATGACGAATCGATCATTCGAGAAGGCTTGCGGACGTTGATCCGTTGGGAGGATTTAGGCTTCGATGAATTTGACGAGGCCGAAAATGCCGTTGAAGCATTAAGGATCCTGCAAACGAGGCAGCCGGATTTGATTATTACGGATATATTTATGCCGGAGATGTCGGGTATCGAATTTGCGCGGCAGGTGAAAGCTCTGAACTCTTCGGTTCGTTTAGTCATTTTGACGGGCTATGAAAAATTTGAATACGCGAAGGAAGCCGTTGAAATTGGTGTCGCCAAATATATGGTCAAGCCGATCTTTCCAAGTGAGTTAGAGGAGACGGTACAAGAAATCGTGCGGGATATTTATGAAGAGAGAAGCAAGCAGAAGTGGAGCGAAGAAGCGCGCAGCAAACTGGCTCAGTATCAGCCGGTCATTGTCGAAAAGTTCTGGTCTGATCTGGTGACGGGCATGATCTTCAAAGCGCAGGATATTCAAAAGCGCCTTCAGGGGCTGAATATCGACATCGCCTACCCTTCTTATTCATGTGCGGCGGTCAAGGTACCCATGAAACAAACTGTAGAAAGGTACGGAGAAGAGGATACTGCTCTAATTAAGTTTGCCGTTCGCAATGTGGTCGAGGAATTGCTGCATGATGATTTAATATACATTGTCGAAACCGATATTTCCATCCTGCAATGTATTGTGAGAAGAGAGCTGGATGCTGCCAAGCTGGATGAGGTGATCCAGTCGATCTACACCTTGTTAAAGCTTCATGTCTGGGTAGGTGTGGGCAGCTGCTACGAAGCGATCGAGGACCTTCCCCGGGCAGCGAATGAAGCTCTGGAAGCGGTCCATGCGCTGCAATGGATGGATCGATCTGATTATATGCACTATCAGGAGCTCCCTCACTGGAAGAAGCAAAGAGCGGATTATCCGTATGCGAGGGAGAAGGAAATTTTGGATGTGCTGCGTTTCAAGGGGCATGTAGATGCCCGCGTACTGACGCCGTTTTTGGAAGCTCTAGAGCAGCATCCTGCTTCTTCGCAAATGAAAAAGCTGATGCTGTTTCAGCTGTTGGGCGGGTTTTATCGGATTGTAGACGAATATGACGCTGCAGGACAGATTCCTTCATTTTATGAAAGCTGTATGCGCTTAACCGAGCTGGATGCCGGGGCGGAAATCGTTCATTTCTTTCATGAATTGTTTCATCAATTTGTGGAGTATAAAAATAAAAAACAATCCAGTTTTGTAGATCAGTTAGTAGATCAAGCACAGAAAATGATGAAAGAGCGGTATCGTGATCCTGAATTGACGGTCGCGACGATCGCACAAACGTTATGTATTACACCGAATTACTTGTCTCGCATTTTCCACCAAAAAACCGGGGTGACCTGTGTGGAATATATGACGACACTCAAGCTGGAGGAAGCGCAGCAGCTGCTTGCCCACACTTCCCTCAAAAGCTATGAAATTGCGGAGAAGGTCGGTTATATGAATTCGCATTATTTCAGCACGTTATTTAAAAAACATCTCGGCTGCTCCCCCAGTGAGTTTAGAGAAAAGCAGGGACAGGGAGTCAGATGAAAAAACAATCGTTATCCATTCGTTCGCAAATGATATCGTTTTTTTCGATATTAATTATCATCCCCTTGTTTCTAAGTGCAGTGTACATATTTTTTATCGTGCAAAATCATCTAAAGGAAAGCTATACGAGGCATCAAACGCAAACAACCGAGGCGCTTGCTCATGAATTAATCGGATGGAAAAAAACATATGAGGATTTAACCCTGCGCATCGCAGGGGATCGTACGGTCCAGCAATTCTTGAAATTGGAGCAAGGGGAAGCAACGATCGAAAGTTTGGGGCTTCGCTTAGAGCTTCGAGATGTTCTGGTGAATTATTCCGAGTATAACGATTTTATTCAATCCGTCATTGTCGTTGATCCACGGATGAACATGTATGGTACAGCCATAGATCAGAAATTTCCAGCCTATGTGAATGAACGTATTTCCGCTGTGGAACAAATCAACGGAATCCCTTTCTGGGATAAGGGATATACGGATTCTACGGTCATCATCGGGAGGCAGTTAAACGATAACGAGTTTGACCTCAATCAAAAAATCGGTTATGTCTTCCTTGTCTTGGACCGCAAGGAGCTTCACCACATTTTCCAACAGTTCACGATTGATCAGGGGCAGCAGTTTGCGTTATATGACCCGGATGGCGTATTCGGAATTTCGACCCTGCCCACCCAAGATTTCCCTGTGTTTAAGGACGCTTCGAATCACCCTTATGAAGCATACGGCACGTTCGATTACGGAGGGGCATCGCAGCTGTATTATAAAATGAAAATGGGGGATTGGGTCCTTTCGACATGGGTTGGAGAAGGGTATATTTTTCAGCCGATTAAAAAAATGTTCGGTGCGATCTTGTTTGCTACCGTCACGCTGCTCATCTTTTCGGTCATCATGGTTTTTTATATTTCCCATCGTATTACAAAACCGCTCATTATGATCAAAAAAACAATGAAGCAGATGGGCGGAGGATATCTAGGTTTGAAGGTACCGGTTGTGCGGGATGACGAAATCGGGCAAGTCGCTTCCACCTTGAATCAGATGTCTGATGAAATTATCGACTTGATTTGCCAAAATCGGGAAGAGGAATCGAAGAGAAGAAGAATTCAGCTGCAGACGCTGGAATATCAAATTAATCCGCATTTTCTGTATAATGCGCTCGATTCCGTTAACATGCTTGCCAGGAAATATGAAGATGATCGGATCGGCGACATTGTCACCTCGCTGTCACGCCTGTTCCGGATCGGTCTGAATCAAGGCAGGGAACTGATTACGGTCGAGGAAGAAACCCAGCATGTAAGCTATTATTTGAAAATTCAAGGCATTCGTTTTGCCAGCCAGCTGACGTGGGAACTGAATATTGGACCCGAGCTTCGGAACGAGAAGATGATTAAGTTTATTCTGCAGCCTATTGTCGAGAATAGCATCATTCATGGCATACGCAAAAGGGCGAAGCCGGGCCATGTGCGTATTGAGGCATACGAATCGGCTGATTATATCGTCTTTCAGGTGTATGACGACGGGGTAGGGATGTCGGCCGAGCAGCTGGAGAAGCTGCGTGCAGGTTTAGATCGTGAGGACGACGAGGAAGTCAATAGAGGCTTTGGACTTCGCAATGTGCATCAGCGGATCGGATTGCATTATGGTCCGCAATACGGACTAAAAGTGGATAGCGAGGAAGGGCAGGGAACCTCGGTCTTGATTATACTGCCGAAAATATCGAAGACAGCAGAACAATTCGGATAAGAATGGAAGGACGTCAAGGACAAAGCCTTGGCGTTTTTTTATGTCGGAATAGATATCAAATCTCTTGAAAGGCGGTTCAGCCGTTCGCTTCCGCTGTCCGTGATCACAATCATATCTTCAATCATGATCGAACCGATGCCGTAGGCATAGTATGGAGTTTCTAAGCAGAGCACCATACCCGGCGCAAGCAGGGTGGTTTCCGAAGGACTGATGAAAGGGGGCTCCTCTGCCGATAAACCCAAGCCAACGCTATGTCCCAGATGGCCCCGATTATAGTTTTCCAGACCGGTCTGCCGGATGACCGTCTTCGCTTCATCAAAAAGACGACTCATCGGCAGGCCGGGCTCCGCGGATTGAAGCAGATGATCGTGCCCTGCGCGAAGGGCGCTGTAGATTCGATCGATTAATGCGGATGAGGGACCGATAACGAACGTGCGGGCGATATCCGAGCCGTATCCGTTCACGTCGATGCCGACGTCGAATTTGATTAGATCGCCTTTCTCAGCAGGGGCCGTATCATATTGTTCAACGGGAGCGAACAGGGAACCAGCAGAAATCATATGAAACCGAGGTGTCGCGCCGCTACCTAGCCCTTCTACGGCAGTTCTAAAGCGCTGCACCAGCTCGGCAGCCATGACGCCTGGACCGATCCCCGCCACCGTCTGTTCGATGCAGGTTTCCGTATAGGCGCAAGCCTTGCGAAGCTGCTCAACTTCCCAATCGGTCTTGATGGCACGAAGCTCAGAGAAGATACCGGAAGCGTCAACACACTGCAAACTACTGCATATTTCCTGAAGCGCCAGCACGGCAGGATAACGCATTTGACTAAACTCCACCGCCGCTTTTCCTTTGGCAAGGCTGTATTCAGAGAGTACATCCGAGAGTACGCCGAACATCTCTTTCACTTGGGGAACGACGGGCCTTCCGCCGGTATAAATGCCCTCGCGCAGAGCCAGCGGATCATCCACATCGACCCATGTGGGATATGTCCTCACCTCACATGGTAGATGTTCCGGAACGCCCGCCGCTTCGAAATCGCTCATAATGAGCAGCGTTTTGCGAGCAGGGTCGCGAAACATGACCGCCAGCCCGATGTCGCTCATGCGAAGCGTATATAGGAATGCGCTGGGATAGCCGGATAAGTAATAAAAATTCTCGGGGCTTGATGCCACGAGAACGTCGATTTGCTGTCTTTCCATGATGGCTTGGGCACGTTCGCCTACCGTGTGCAAATGGTGCGGATCGATATGAGTCACGGTCTCACTCCTTATGTGTATGTCTGTGGATCAAATGTGGGTCAACTGATGCAGAAATTTTCGTGCGCGCTCTGTTTTCGGTTGAGCAAAGAAAGTCTCAGGCGGTGCTTCCTCTTGAATCACGCCGTCACTCATAAAGATGATGTGATTGGCTACATTTTTAGCAAACTTCATTTCGTGTGTGACGACGATCATCGTCATCCCGTCCAATGCCAACTGTTTCATGACCGACAGCACCTCTCCGGTTAATTCAGGATCGAGAGCTGACGTCGGTTCGTCGAACAGCATGATTTGCGGCTCCATCGCGAGTGATTGGGCAATGGCGACACGTTGCTTCTGTCCGCCGGAAAGCCGGGAAGGATGGACATCCTTCTTATCCGCGAGCCCTACTTTGGCAAGAAGCGATTCTGCGATTTCATACGCTTGGCTTTTGGCTATCTGTTTTACAGTCATCGGTGCGATCATAACATTTTCAATCGCCGTTAAGTGCGGAAATAAGTTGAAGGATTGAAATACCATTCCCGTTCGTTTGCGTATTTCTCGTACGGCTTTTTTCTTCTCCGCCGCGCTCATCGTATGAACCCACAGGGCATCGCCTACTTGCATGGATCCGGAGCTAGGGTCTTCCAGCAAATTAATACAGCGCAGCAGCGTGCTTTTGCCTGATCCGCTCGGTCCAAGCAGCACGACAATTTCATTCGAACGGATACGGAGATCAATATCATGCAGCACCGTCAATTCGTCAAACTGCTTGCTCAAATGGCGCAGCTCAATCATGGATCCACTTCCTTTTAGTAAGCCTTTGCTAGTTTCATTTCTATACGGTCGAGAATATAGGAAAACACCATGCTCATCATCCAATACATTAAGGCGATCGCAATATAGAATGGCATGGCGATATAGTACTGGGCAATCAGCAGCTGCGCTGAACGCAGCAGCTCTGTAACGGTGACGATGGAGACGAGCGAGGTTTCCTTCAGCATGCCGATAAACGTATTTCCCATAGGCGGGATAGCAACTCTTGCTGCTTGAGGGAGAATGATTTTGCGCATCGTCTGCCATCCGGTCATACCCAGCGACAAGGCCGCTTCCGTCTGTCCTTTATCCACCGAAAGGATAGCCCCGCGGAATGTCTCCGACAAATAAGCACCGATATTAATGCTGAGTGAAATATAAGCTGCTGTCAGCGGCTCTAGATTGATGCCGTAATCCGGCAGTCCATAATAAACAATAAAGATTTGCACGATAATCGGGGTTCCGCGAATGATAGAAACATACCCCCGGGCCAGACCTCTGATCGCCAGGTTCCCCTTCAATCTTGCGATCGCGACGACGAGACCGATGATGAGTCCGAAGAACATGGAAACGATCGTGATCTGTAAAGTGTAGCATGCTCCCCTCAGTAAAAAGTCGAGATTTTGTAATACGAGGTCCATTCGCGCGTCCTCCCGGTTATACTTTCTTAAATATTCGGATCTACCTTAAACCATTTTTGGAAGATGTCCTGGAACGTTCCGTCCGTCTTCATTTCCTCCAACGCGCCGTTGATGGCTTCCAATAGCTCAGGGTTGTCTTTGCGCATGGCGATGCCCGCATAGTCTTCCTTGATCGGTTCGCCGACGGCTTTAATTTTGAAGTTGTTTTCCTCGATCAGCGGCTGAATGGCGAACACGTTGTTGATCGTAGCGTCGATTCGGCCATTGTTCAAATCCATCAAGGAAGTGATCACATCGTTGTACGTAGCGATTTCGAAATTTCCCACTTCCGGCATCACAACGTCACGCAAATATTTCTCATCGTTCGTACCGAGTCCGACTCCGATTCTTTTGCCTTTAAAATCTTCAAGCGATTGAATCGTTGTATTATCATCGTTCACAACAATGTTGACCGCGTTTTTAACATAGGGATCGGAGAAATCCATCGTTTTCTTGCGATCCTCGGTAATCGTGACCTGACTGATGAGAACGTCATATTTTTCACCCTGCAGTCCTTCGATCAGGCCGGAAAATTCGCCGGTAATAAATTCGGGTTCTACGCCGATATGCTCGGCAACAGCTTTCGCTACATCCACGTCAAACCCGTCCAGTTCTTGATTTTCGTTCATAAAGTTGTATGGCTTATACGTTCCCATCAGGCCGACGCGAATTTTTCCCGACTGCTTCATTTCTTCGAAGAGGTTGGCTGGTGCAGCGGTTTGACCGCCGGCTTCGCCTTCGTTATTGACGTTTGCATTGTTGTTATTTCCTCCGCAAGCGGCCAAGACGATGAGGACCGCCATGAACAGAAAGCCCATTTGAATCCATGCTTTCATGTTTGCTTTCATACAAAAAAACCTCCTGTGGTTCTGCCATATTAGCATTTATGAGTTTCAGGACAGTGCTCTTAAGTAGATTGCACGTTTGTTCCCCGTGTTAATCCCATCATCCCAAGAAATTTGAATACTGACCGTCTCATTGGCTGTGGTAAAATCACCCTTTATCCCAACTGACAAGGCAGTCGATTTATTCCGATACCTTTTTAGTGCTTTACATGAGAAATGAATAGCCAAGCATTTCATAGGGTGTGCCGACGCTGCGCATAATAATCCCGAATGGCGCCTGTCGAGCCTTGATTCTTTTTGTCAAATAATGGACCGCTTGAAGGATGGATACGGGCCCCATTTTCCCTCTAATCCTAAAGCGTCAGCAGCCACACAGCCTGGCTTGCGAATCTATTCCGGGCAGAAGTTTTCACACAATGGACTTTCATTCTTGTACATTTGTAATATAATAGAGTTTGTCGTTTTTTATCGATTCATACGGTTTGATAAAAGCAGTACACAACTTAGGAGGACACATCAGATGAAAATTGGTTTAGTTGGATTAGGTAAAATGGGCTTGAACTTAGGCCAAAACTTGATGGACCACAAGCATGAGGTTGTGGCCTTTGATTTGAACACCGATGCGGTAAAGCAAATGCAGACATACGGAGCACAAGGCGCATTCAGTCTGGAGCAATTGGCGGCATCTCTGGAGTCTCCGCGCATCGTATGGGTGATGGTTCCCCATTTTGCTGTAGATTCCGTGCTAGAGGAATTGCTTCCGCACCTGGATCAGGGTGATATTGTCATTGAGGCTGGAAATTCCCACTACAAGGAATCCATTGACCGATACAACCGCTTGAAGGAAGCCGGGGTTCACTTTATGGACGCAGGTACTTCCGGCGGTATGGAAGGAGCGCGTCACGGTGCTTGCTATATGATTGGCGGCGATGAAGAGGCATGGAACATTGTCGAGCCTATTTTCCGAGATACGGCGGTGGAGAATGGGTACCTTTATGCAGGTAAAGCAGGAAGCGGCCATTATTTGAAAATGGTCCACAATGGCATCGAATACGGCATGATGGCTGCCATTGGAGAAGGCTTTGAAGTATTGGAGAAGAGCGCATTTGATTTTGATTACGAGAAGGTTGCCCGCGTATGGAACAATGGTTCCGTCATTCGCTCTTGGCTTATGGAACTAACAGAGCGTGCTTTCTCAAAGGATGCGAAGCTCGATGAGATCAAAGGCATCATGCACTCCTCCGGAGAAGGAAAATGGACGGTTGAAGAAGCAATGGATTTGCAGACGGCAACGCCGGTTATTGCGATGTCCTTGCTGATGAGATATCGTTCGATGGATCAAGACACGTTTACTGGTAAAGTGGTTGCCGCTCTGCGCAACGAGTTCGGCGGACATGCGGTAGAGAAGAACTAAATGGGATCATCTTATTCCGGAAGCTTTGCTCGAGATGCGGAATAATTGATTGTTGCGGGATATCGGGCATACAGGTCATAATGATAGAAGGTTAGCGATAAAGCCAAACAGGGAGGGAGCCCATGAAACTAAGAGTATCCGCGGTACAGTATCATCTGCATACGATTCATTCCTTTGAAGAATTTGCCCAGCAGGTAGAGCATTACGTTAAAACTGCCGAAGAATTCGGGGCGGAGTACGTGCTGTTTCCCGAATTTTTCACGACACAGCTGCTGTCGATCGGTAATGGTCAGGGCAAGGCGTTATCCATAGACGATCTGCCAAGCTTTACAGAGCCTTATCGAGAGTTATTCACGAGACTGGCGAATCAGACGGGGATGTATATCATTGGCGGTACACATGTTACGCGCCAAGGGGATCGACTGCTGAACACGGCGCATTTGTTTTACCCAGATGGACGCATCGCCGAACAGCCGAAGCTGCATATTACGCCAACTGAAGTGCATGAATGGAACATGACTGCAGGTGACGGACTCGAGGTATTCGATACGGAGAAGGGACGAATCGCTCTGTTAACCTGCTATGACATCGAGTTTCCTGAAATCGTTAGAATGGCGAAGGCGAAAGGTGCCGATGTGATTTTTTGCCCTTCCTGTACGGATGACCGCCACGGATTTTATCGGGTGCGTTACTCCAGTCATGCGCGTACGGTGGAAAATCAGGTTTACGTCGTAACGACGGGAACGGTCGGCTCTCTGCCTACGGTGGACTTTATGCGAGCGAATTATGGACAGGCGGCCGTTCTGACACCGAACGATATCCCTTTCCCTCCACGCGGCATTTTGGTGGAAGGCGAAATCAATGACGATATGGTCGTGACCGCAGATTTGGATTTGGAGCTTCTTTACCAAGTGCGTGAACGCGGTTCAGTCACAACATGGCGTGACCGCAGAACGGATCTGTATACGGATTGGAGCTAATGCAATAAGGATCATCATTTTCCTTACGAAAGGGGAAATGGCATGTACCGAAAGGAACTGTTCGTATTTAATGGAGATCGTCCTGCTAAGGCAGTGATTCGGAATTATCGTGCAGAGGATTTTGCCGATCTTATTCGGATCCAGCAGGAAAGCTTCCCGCCCCCTTTTCCATCCGAGCTGTGGTGGAATGAGGAGCAGCTGAACAATCATGTGACGCTGTTTCCGCAGGGGGCTCTCTGTATTGAGGTGGAGGGAGAAGTAGCCGGATCGATGACGGGACTTATCGTCGATTTTGACCCGATGCATCCCAGCCATACATGGGAAGATATAACGGATGAAGGCTACATACGCAATCATAACCCGAAAGGGAATACGCTCTATGTCGTCGATATTAGTGTACGACCTTCATACCGGAAGCTCGGTTTGGGCAAATGGCTGATGTTCTCGATGTACGATGTCGTGGTTCACATGCAGCTGGATCGGCTGTTGGGCGGCGGACGGATGCCGGGATATTATTCAAAAGCAGCCGAGATGACAGCGGAGGAGTACATTCAAGCGGTGATAAGCGGGGAATTAAAAGATCCCGTCATTAGTTTTCTGCTGAGATGTGGAAGGACGCCCGTTACCGTGATTGAAAACTACTTGGAGGATGAGCAATCCTTGAATTACGGTTGCCTGATGGAATGGAAAAATCCTTTCCGGAGAACATAGGTGAATATATCATATGAAAAATGCAGAAACTGAAAGCGAATCGAAAGAGGACGCTTTCGGTTTTTTTTTGAGGGTAATCATCCATTGTTTTAAAAAAAGGATCTTTTAGGTAGATCATTAATATTTGTTTGTATGTCACAAAACCTCCAGTGATGTATATGAAACCACCTAATTGTTAGATATTATCACGCGAATTCGATGTATTTCAACAAATTTCATATCAAAAACAAAAAAATGTTGCGCAATTCATATATTGGTGTTAATATAATTGACATAAAATAACTAGTCAAGACATGATGAAGCTGCTTTCGACAAAGAGGGAGAATGATAAAAATATAGCTGAAAAAATAAAAAAATGTTGAACTTTAAAACAAAGGATGATATTCTGTCTGTGAAACCGCTTTCCATTTTTTTATTTAAGACACTGGGAAACCGGTTTCTCAGAAGCTTCAATAGAAAATTTGTTTTCTTAAGAGAAGGATGAAAGGCATCGAAAGGGTAAAACGAATCCATTTTTTTAGAGGATCAAGAAACCGGTTTCTTAAAGGGGTGATATGACGATGAAACCTACAATCCTAGATGTAGCGAAGCTGGCGAACGTATCGAAGGCCACGGTTTCCAGGGTGATCAACCATAATCCTAAGGTAGATAAAAATATTCGGGAACGGGTGGAACAAGCGATAGAACAATTGGGATATCGTCCGAGTGCGATCGCGAGAAATTTAGCTAACAATACGTCGAATACGATTGGTCTGATTTTACCCGACATCACGAACCCATACTTTCCGGTTTTGGCCAGGGGGATTGAAGATCAAGCCCATCGGTCCGGCTATACGGTCATCATCAGCAATACAGACAATGATCCGAGATTGGAACAGGAATATATCCAGATGATGGCACAGCAGCAGGTAGGAGGGATCATTCTTATTTCCTCTATCCTGGAAGAGGAGAAGATGAGCGAATTGCAGTCACTGCAAATTCCGTTTGTTCTGTGCGACCGAACGATTGAGAATACCACCTTTGATATTGTCACGATCGACCATTATCGTGCGGCTTTTGAAGCGGTGGAGCATTTGATTCGCCAAGGGCATCAGCATATATGCCACATCTCTGGACCCGTCAAGGTACAGACAGCAGAAACCCGAAAGCAGGCTTATCTGGATGCAATGGAGGCAGCTGGGCTTATCCCTGTAGTGCGAGTCGGCAGCTTCAGCTATGAGGCAGGTTACTCGCAAATGCTATCCATTTTGAATGAGTATGAGCCTTCGGCCTTATTTGCGGCCAATGATTTAATCGCCTTCGGCGCGATCAATGCGCTGCAGAGCAAAGGGATGAAAGTGCCGGACGATGTTGCCGTGATCGGATGTGACGATATTACGTTCGCGGGAATGTATAAGCCCGCCCTTAGTACAATATCTGTTCCGGCATACCAGATTGGCGCAACATCCGTGGAACTGCTGGAAAGCCGGATGAAAGGGGTGAGGAACGATGCGAAACAAGTCGTTTTAGAGCATTCGTTCAGCTGGAGAGAAACGTGCATAGGGGGAAAGCAAACAAGATGATCGCAGACATTGTAGTCATTGGCAGTTTGAATATGGACATGGTCGTTCGGGTAGATCGAAGGCCGGAGCAAGGTGAAACGCTGCTGGGAAGGGACTTTTTTATGAGTCCCGGTGGAAAAGGGGCCAATCAGGCTTATGCGGCCGGAAAATTGGGTGCCTCCGTCGCAATGATCGGACAGTTAGGAGAAGATTTATTTGCCGGTCAGCTGCTAAATAATTTAAGCGATGCCCGGGTAGAAACGAGATATATGGAAAAGGTTCAGGGACAGTCCAGCGGCGTTGCTCTCATTACAATTGACAGCGAGGGGGATAACAGCATTATCGTCGCTCCGGGAGCTAATTTTAGTTTTACGCCTGCGACAATTCGAAAATATGAGGAAGTCATCAGGCAAGCCAAGATTCTGATGCTGCAGCTTGAAATTCCGTTGGAGTGTGTCATGGAGGCCGCGAGGATTGCGAAGGCCCACAAGGTTCAAATATTGCTGGATCCCGCTCCGGCTCAGCCTCTTCCGGATGAACTGCTGTGTATGGTAGATTATATCGTTCCGAATGAAGCGGAAATCGCCCAGTTAACCGGAATTCAGGTGATGGACGAACCGAGTGCCATAGAAGCCAGCCTGCTGCTGCGAAATAAAGGAATTGGAACGGTCGTATCCAAGCTGGGAGACCAGGGGGTTGTTGTAACAGATGCATCCGGATCGATCTTCATTCCCGGAATGAAGGTGGACGCTGTCGATACGACGGCTGCCGGCGATGCTTTCGCAGGAGCTTTTGCTACCGCTTTGGTAGAAGGGCGAAGCTTGAAGGATGCGGCATATTTCGCAAATGCTGTTGGGGCGCTGACGGTCACAAAGCCGGGGGCGCAAGCGTCCATGCCAGATAGACAACTCACAGAATCCTTTATCAAGGCATTGCCGAGATAAAGTTTCTATATTAATCATAAAAAAGGGAGAGAGATGTATGAAGAGAAAAGCGAAAACGATGTTAGCTGTATGCTTAGTTGCCGTGATGGCATTGTTGGCAGCATGCGGCGGGAACAACAGCAACAACGGCGGCAACACGAACGCAAACGGATCCTCGGGAGGCAGCTCAAGCAACAACGCTGCGGAAAAGGCGATTAAGGTTGGTTATTATGTGAATGCCACACTGGGGGACAAGTCCTTCTTTGATTCCGTACAGCGCGGTTTGGAAAGAGCAGAGATCGAGCTTGGCGTCGAAGGTAAAACCATTGAGGGCGGCTCGAATCAGGCTGATTGGGCTGCTGGTATTGAATCGATGGTAGCGAGCAAGGAGTACGACGTCATCTTGGTGGGAACGAGTCAAACGACGGAAATTGTAGCGGATCTTGCACAAAGATACCCGGATCAACAATTCATTTTCTTCGACGATGCCATCAGTGATTTGCCGAATGTATATTCCATGACTTACTCCCAGAGCGAAGGATCGTTCCTAGCGGGGGCATTCGCCGCACTGGTGACAACAAGCACGGAACTTGAAGCATCGAATCCAGATAAGGTTATCGGCTTTGTGGGAGGAATGGACATTCCTGTCATCAACGACTTCAGATCCGGGTACGAACAAGGCGCGAAATATGTGGATCCGGAAATTCAGGTTGTCAGCTCCTTTATCGGAGATTTTGTTGATGCACCAAAGGCGAAAGAGCTGACACTAGCTCAGTTTAACTCGCAAAATGTAGATGTCACGTATCAGGTGGCTGCAGCAGCCGGTCTAGGTGTTCTGGAGGCAGGAAGTGAAGAAGGTAAATATACCATTGGCGTAGACAGCAATCAAAACTACCTGTATCCAGGCAGCGTACTTACTTCGATGATGAAGAATCTGGATACGACAGTGCTTCGCGCCTTATCCAAGTATATCGACGGAACACTGCCATTTGGTACCGTTGAAGTGTTAGGCGTACAAGAAGGCGGCGTTGGTCTTGCGAAAGATGAGCATTTCGATCAATATGTTCCGCAATCCATTAAAGATCAAATGATTGAAATTGAAGGTAAAATGCTTAGCGGCGAAATTCAAGTGGAATCCATTCTAGAATAGGTAAAAACATGACTGCTGCGGCAAAGGGGAGGCTTGCCTCCCCGGGCTGCAGTAAAGATCCCAATGACGGGGGTGCTGGCTCCAATGGCTGTATTGCTGGAAATGATAGATATTCATAAAACGTATCCGAATGGGACGATGGCCAATAGAGGAGTGAATCTCGAGGTGCACGAAGGGGAAATTCATGCTCTCGTTGGCGAGAATGGCGCAGGTAAATCGACATTGATGAAAATATTATTTGGTCTGGAAAATCCAACAAGCGGAACGATCAAATATAAAGGAGAGGCAGTACGTTTTCAAGGTCCGCGAGATGCGATTAATCAAGGGCTGGGCATGGTCCATCAGCATTTTATGCTGGCTCCTTCACTGACGGTTTCCGAAAATATCGTATTGGGAGACGAGCCGCGTAAAGGGCTGTTTAAAGTGTTTCGTGACCGAAAAACCGAATTGAACCAAATCCACCATTTGATTGAACAGTTTGGCTTGAAGCTGGACCCTAATGCGGTGGTAGATTCGATATCGGTCGGCCAAAAACAGCGGGTTGAAATATTGAAGGTGCTGTACCGCGGAGCGAAGCTGATTATTTTGGATGAGCCAACCGCTGTACTTACGCCACAGGAGACGGACGAGCTGTTCGATTCCATCAAATCGCTTGTATCACAGGGGTATACGATTATATTTATTACGCATAAACTGCGCGAGGTGATGGAAATTTCCGACCGCATCACCGTGCTGAAAGCAGGACAAACCGTGCAGACGCTGATGACGAAAGATACGAATAAGGAAGAGATTTCCCGCTTGATGGTTGGACGCGATGTGCTGCTTCGAGTGGAAAAACAGGAGCCGCAGCTGAGGGATATCATTCTTGAAGTCCATAACTTAAGTGCGGTGAATGAAAAGGGACTTCCGGTTTTAAAAGAAGTGAGCTTCCAGATTCAGGGGGGCGAGGTGTTTGGCATTGCTGGCGTGGAAGGTAACGGCCAGACGGAATTAGTTGAAGTGATCACCGGGTTGAAACAAGCGACCGGAGGGCATGTCACCTATTTAAAGGAAGAGCTTCTCGGCAAATCGATCGGTGAGATCCGTAAAATGAAAATCGGGCATATCCCCGAAGACCGGCAGACGACAGGGGCGTGTCTAACATCGACGATAGAGGAGAATATCATTTTAGATGTTTATGGACAGAAGGAATTTAAGACGGGTCCATTTATGAATCGAAAAAAGCTGAAGGCTTTCGCTCGAGATTTAATGGAAACTTTCGACGTGCGAGCAGAAAATGAGGAGATTATGGCCGGGTCATTGTCCGGAGGGAATTTGCAGAAGGTGGTCATCGCCCGTGAAATCGCCAAAAATCCAAAGCTGCTCATTGCTTCACAGCCTACGCGCGGAGTCGATATTGGAGCGATCGAGTTCATTCACAAAGAAATCATAAAAAAGCGGGATGAGGGCACTGCAGTGCTGCTTGTTTCCGCAGAGCTATCGGAAATTATGAGCTTAAGCGACCGAATTGGTGTGATGTATAACGGGGAGCTGGTAGCTGTTCTAAATAATACAAGCGAGTTGACAGAGCAGGAAATTGGCTATTACATGCTGGGCATCAAGAAGAAGGGGGCGGCAGCGGATGAATCAGAAGCGATTTCTGTATCTTGATTTAATGGGCATCATTGGAGCTGCCGTGATGGCTTTGCTGTGCGGATTCATCATCATTTTGTTTGTCAGCGAACAACCGATTGAAGCCATCAGTGCATTTATTCTAGGTCCGTTCTCCAATGCGTTCAATGTGAGTACGCTGATCAATAAAGCGATACCGCTCATTTTTACCGGCCTTGCGCTGGCCGTTGTTTTCCAAACCAACGTATTTAGTATGGGGGCGGAAGGGCAGTTATATGTCGGAGGATTTATCGGGGCGTTGTCTGCGGTATATATCCCAGGTCTTTCCCCGTGGGTGCATATTCCCGTCATTCTCGTCAGCGCGATGATAGGCGGCGCATTGTTCGGGGCGATTCCTGGAGTGCTCAAGGCGCGCTGGAACGCCAATGAGGTCGTCACTACATTGATGCTGAATTATGTGGCGATTATTTTAACCTCCTACTTTGTGAATAACGTGTTTAAGGATCCGGAAAGCGGCGGATATGCGAGGATGCCTTATTTTGATAAAGACTTGCTGCTGCACAAAATATCGAATTCTTTTCCGGTCCATTACGGCATATTTATTGCTGTTGCAGCGGTGATTGTGGTGTATTTGCTTCTGTATAAGACGAAATTGGGCTATGAGCTTCGTCTGGTTGGAAAAAACGATAAGTTTGCTTTGTACGGCGGCATTAAGACAAAGCGTATCATCGTTTACAGTGTCATGATCAGCGGAGCGCTGGCTGGGTTGGCAGGTATTGTGGAGCTGCTTGGCATCCACGGCACGTATAAGGATAATTTCTCGGCGGATTTAGGTTTTGACGGCATTATCATTGCTTTGCTTGCGCGAAACAACCCGCTTGGCGTCTTGTTATCCGCACTATTCTATGCCTACCTTCAGGTTGGCGGGCAAGTCATGCAGGCGGAGAGCGATGTCTCCAGGGAACTGTCGGTCATCATCCAAGTGCTTCTCGTTTTGTTCGTGTCTGCGCAAGCCGTATTTAACTACTTGAAGCAAAGAGCGATGCTGAAGCAGCAGAAGCGAAACCGTGAAAAGAAGGTGAATGCGAATGTGGTCTAATTTATGGATGCAGATTGCCGATCTTACCATTATCTATGTACTGCTTCGTTCGATGACGCCGATCCTGCTCGCTTCACTGGGAGGGCTGATCTCCGATGTGACTGGAGTGACGAATATCGGTTTGGAAGGGCTCATGCTCATTTCCGCCTTTACTTCGATTTCCGTTTCTTCCGTAACAGACAACTGGGCTTTAGGCGTTGTAAGCGGTGTGCTGATCTGTATGCTGATATCGTATGCGATGGGATTTTTCCATCTGAAAATGAAAGTCGACATAATCATTACCGGTTTTGCCATCAATATTTTCGGTTCCGGGATTACGATCTTCTTAATGAGTAAAATTTTCAATGTGACAGGAAGCTACAATCCAACAAACTTAAGCAAAATTCCTACGATTCACATTCCTGTTGTGGAGGATATTCCTTACTTAGGGAAGCTGCTGAGCGGGCACAGCCTGATGGTATGGATAGCCCTGCTGTCCGTCGTGTTCTGTTTCTATATGCTGTACCGTACACCGTACGGCGTACATTTGAGAGCGATTGGGGAAGCGCCGGAGTCGGCCAAATCGGTAGGTATTCGTGTACGCAGACTGCAGTATTCGGCTTTTGCTTGGAGCGGTGTATTCGTCGGTTTGTCCGGAGCGTTTCTTTCCATGGGAATGACGAGCATGTTTGTCAAAGATATGACGGCGGGAACAGGTTTTCTGGCACTGGCAGTTGTTTTATTGGGCAATCGAAATCCGATCGGGATATTGATCGGTTCGTTCATATTCGGTCTGGCCAAAACGTTTGAAACCTTGCTGCAGACGATACCAGACAGTCCGATTCCGAGCCAATTCGTGCAAATCGTCCCGTATGTGGTAACCATTATTGCCCTCATCATCTTTGCTATTCGCAAGCAGCGCAAGAGTGTCGGAGTCAAGCTTGAACGTGCGTAAGGGATAGTAAGCCTCGTTCTTGGCACGAAGCAAAACGATCTTGGCTGCCAACATAAGAACGATAAAGCAGTTTTAAATTCATGATATAAGGGGATATGACAACGATGAGCGTAGAGAATAAACGAAAAATCATTATCGATTGTGATCCAGGACACGATGATGCCATAGCGATATTACTGGCCGCAGGAAATCCAAACATCGATTTGGTGGCGATCACAACAGTCGCAGGCAATGCCGAATTGGATAAGACAACCTTGAACGCTTTGAAGGTTTGTGAAATTGCGGGCATTCGAAATGTGCCGGTAGCTCAGGGGGCAGGTCAACCGTTAGTACGAAAACGTGAAACGGCTGCGGATATCCACGGTGATTCCGGAATGGACGGTCCGGTGCTCCCTCAACCTGCATTAAGTCCCGTTCCAGATCATGCGGTGGATCTGATCATTCGCAAGCTGCTGGAATCCGATGGGGATATTACGTTAGTGCCGGTAGGGCCGCTGACGAATATTGCGATGGCGATGCGCAGGGAGCCTGCAATTTTACCGAAAATTCAAGAAATTGTACTGATGGGCGGAGGCTCCTTCGGCAATTGGACGCCGGCGGCGGAATTTAATATCTTTGTAGATGCGGAAGCGGCCAAAGTGGTATTTGAGAGCGGAGTTCCGATTACGATGATGGGGCTCGATGTCACGCACCAAGCGCTGGCAACACCGGAAGTAAGCGGGCGCATCGCTGATATTGATAATCCGGTAGCTGGTTTCGTCAGCGAGCTTCTGATCTTTTTCCGCAAAACCTATCAAGATGTGTTTGGTTTTGAAGATCCGCCTGTACACGATGTGTGCAGTGTTGCTTATTGTATCGATCCGAGTATTTTCCAGTGCCGTAAACTGCATGTAGATGTAGAAACGAAGGGCGAGTTTACATATGGGATGACGGTCGTCGATATGCTCGGCGTTACTGGCAAAGAGCCGAATGTGAATGTGGCGCTGGGGCTGGACCATGCGAAATTCTGGGATTTGCTCTGTGAAGCACTGCAAAACTATGCTCATCTTGCGTCTAAGGCGTAAGATGCGGGGAGCGTGATTGGAATGAAATCGGTCATTATGGATGTGGATACAGGAGTGGACGATGCACTTGCGATTGCCTACGCTTGCCGATCCGAAGAGCTTCAGCTGCTCGGTTTCACGACATGCTTTGGCAATGTACCTGTTGAACTAGCGACGGTAAATACCTTATATATTCTGGAGCTGCTGGGAAGTGACGCACCGGTCATACCGGGGGCTGAAAAGCCGCTCCTTCGCACCGATCCTCATCCTTACAGTTATCACGTTCACGGTGAGAACGGGTTGGGGAACGCAGCCGCTCCTGCACCCCGGCGGAAAGCACAGCGCAAGTATGCTCCCGACTTTATATGGGAACAAGTTTGCCAACATCCGCATGAGGTGACGCTCATTATGGTAGGTCCGCTCACCAACCTGGCATTAGCGATACAGAAGGAGCCGAAAATTGTGGATCTTGTTGAGCGGGTCATTGTGATGGGCGGAGCCGTGCAGGTTCCCGGCAATGTAACGCCGGTGGCTGAAGCGAATATTTATGCAGATCCCGAAGCCGCGGATCTCGTATTTCGCTCGGGCATTCCACTGACGCTGGTCGGTCTCGACGTGACGATGCAGACCTTGCTTCCGCTGAGGCATCTGGACCATTGGCGTGCCCAAAATACGAGTGTTTCCCGTTTTTTCGCCGACATGACGGAATTTTATATACAGGCCTATAAAGGATTTTATCCGGGTATCGGCGGCTGTGCACTGCATGATCCATTAGCGGTTGGAGCTGCCATCTGTCCTGGGTTTGTCACAGAAGTGCCTATGCATGTCCGCGTGGAAACGGAAGGTAGCAGCAAAGGTCAGACGATCGCTCTGCCGGATCAAGCGCCTAACATTCAAGTGTGTGTAGGTGTGGACGAGAAGTCATTTTTGGAACATTTCTTGAAAAGAGTTGTATAGCTGGCTGCTGTGAATTTGTCTAGACTGTCCCTGCCAAAGGGACGGTTTTTTATTTCAATTTTGACAAAAAGGGAGGGAAAGACATGGAGATGGAATCCAAGCTGACCGTGCAGGAGGTATTGCGCCGCCCGCTGTTTCAGGAAGCTTATGTGGCGGCTGGAGCACAAGGGCTGCATCGCCGGGTAAGGTGGGTTCATATTCTGGAAGTGTCGAATGTGGAGCATCTAATCCGAGGAGAAGAGATGATTTTGACGACAGGCATTTCCTTTCCGAAGAATACAGGCTCGCTTGTCGCTTATGTGGAAGGGCTCGTTCGACAGCATGCATCGTGCTTGTGCATCGAAATCAGCGAGCAGTTTCCAGACATACCGGAGGAGATGAAAGAAGCGGCGGATCGTTTGCAATTTCCGCTCATTGTGTTTCCTCGTCAGGTTCGTTTCGTGGATCTGACGCAGGACGTTCACTCGTTGATCATTAATCGTCATCATAAATTACTAAAAGAGCTGGAGAGCAGATCAAGGGAATTTCAAAGGCTGACGCTCACGTCACAAGGGATCCCGAAGGTTATCAAACGGCTGCACGCCAGCACCTCTTCGCAAATCGCATATTTCCCTGCAGATGGAAAGCCTTTCTTTGCTCCGGCGATGCGCATTCACGATCAATATAAGCTGATGGAGTTCGTATATACAAAATTGCAAGAGAGTAATTCAAGCGAAGACGGGGAACTGCAGGAATGGGATTACGGGCTGCAGAAGGTGTTGATCCAGCCGGCCGGTGCATTGGGGAGCACATGGGCACATGTTGTTATGGTTCTGGATCATCCGCCAGAGGAGTATGATGTTTTAATTTTAGACTCGGCTGTAATTTCGATCGCCCAAGACTTGCTGCGTACGAGGTTTATGGAGGAGCGCAAGCTGTACACCGAAAATTTGTGGGTAGACGATCTGCTTCACCTTCGGATGAAGGATGAGGAGAGAATCCAAAGCTTGCTTGGAAGTGAATTTGATAGGCTGAATGAAGCCAGTCACCGGGTTTGTCTGATCGAATATGAGCATAATGTCACCAGTGAGCACGAATGGAAGCTAGCACAGCTGGAAGCGGATTCCGCCGGCGTGCATTTGTCCATGGTGCTTCGTGCGTCCTTTGAGCAGCAAGGCTTTCTTCCGCTCATGACCCTGAAGAAAAACGGCTTAGTGATTGTTGCGGTGGATGTCCTTTCGCATCGTTCATCGAAGGAGGGACTGGCTCAAGTATTCGAGACGCTGGAGCGGGTGAAGAAGGATGAACAGTTAGGACAACTGGTATTCAGGGTGGGGGTTGGAGGATCAAGAACGGGACTGGTCCATGCTCACCAGAGTTATCAGGAAGCGATTCATGCGCTTGCGCTTTATCCTTGCTTCGGCAGACCGATTTTGTTTTTCGAAGACTTGGGTGTATATAGACTTCTATTTAATTTGACAGACAAACAAGTGCTGCACCAGTATATTGACAGTTATTTAGGGCCTTTGATTCATTATGACGAGGCAAAAGGAGGCGACTTGCTGCGGACATTGAAGGTGTATTTGGACCACGACGGCTCGAAGCAGCTGGCTGCGCAAAAGCTGTTTATTGTGCGGCAGTCGCTTTATTACCGCTTAGAGAAGATCACCGAATTGTTAGGGAAAGAAATCATGAATTCAGAGCATCGCTTGGCTCTGCAGGTAGCTTTGCGAGCTTATCAAATGCTGCATCCGGATAAGCTCGCGGATTCGGAGGGCGCATGCAGAGTGTAAGACGGGCTTGATGTTAGGATTGCTGGAAGGAACGAGTGTCCATTGGAGCACGTGTAACATGGCTGTGAAAATTTTCGGCTATTTATTTGACATTTTGTCTAATGCCCGCCATTCTGATGATGATATAATGATATATAACCTAACATTAACTTTTTTTGTCGCTTGATATCAAGTTATTATGTAAATTATTATTACATTCGATAGTGTGATATCGGGTGATAAACGATGAATTCCACCGCTTGTATGCTTCAAACGTCATATTTGATGACAGAAGCTTACGATGGATACTTTGACAGGGAAGGGGAAGCAAGGATATGCACATTAATGCAGAGAGGCTGCAGCAGCGAATTGAACAATTGTCCCAAATCGGCAAAATCGGCACGACCGGGGTTTGCCGCCTGGCTCATTCAAAGGAAGACCGACAGGCCGTGGAGCTTGTGAAAGGATGGTTTGAGGAAGCGGGGATGACGGCTCGCATTGATGCGTTCGGTAATTTGATCGGACGCTTGGAAGGAAAACATCCGGATGCGCCGATCCTTATGCTCGGCTCGCATATTGACAGCCAGCCGTATGGCGGAAGATTTGACGGCGTCATCGGTGTGCTCGGCGCGCTGGAGGTTGTTCAAAGCTTTACTGAGCGGCAGTTCGTACCCGACATGCCAGTAGAAGTGGTAGCCTTCGCGGACGAAGAAGGCTCTAGGTTTAATAAAGGTTTATTCGGCGTTCGGGGCATTTTGGGCAAGCTGGAAGAAGACGAACTGGAACGGAAGGACAAGAACGGCATGACGCGGCGGGAGGCTCTTTTGGAATTTGGCTGCGATCCGGATGATTTCGCCGCTTCCGAATATCCGGAGGGTAGTATCGGGTCTTACTTGGAGATGCATATCGAGCAAGGGCCGGTATTAGAAGATCAAGGGCAGCCCATTGGTATCGTAACCGGCATATCCGGGCCAATCTGGCTAACGGTGGAATTCAAGGGCTATGCTGGTCATGCCGGATCGGTTCCTATGCATATGCGCAAAGATGCGTTAGTTGGTGCGGCTAAGGTGATTTCCGGATTGAACGAATTAGCTGTACGGGAGAAGGGGGCGCCGACGGTATCGACGGTAGGTCAACTTTCGTTATTCCCGGATTCGCGCAATATCATTCCAGAGCGGGTTGTCTTTACCGTAGATTTACGAGATATAGACTTGGATCGCCGTAATCGGCTGGAGATGGAGCTTTACGCTCTCATTGATCAAGCGGCGAAGGAGCATGGTCTATCATACACCATTACCGAGGATACGAAAAGCGATCCTAGGTATTGTGCCGAATGGATTAAGCAAATGATGCGAGAGGAAGCTTCTGAGATGGGGATGGCCGTACCGGAGCTGATGAGCGGCCCTTTCCATGACGCTTTGACAATGTCCTATGTATGCGACTACGGCATGATTTTTGTTCGCTGTAAAGAAGGCATCAGCCATAATCCGGAAGAGTTCGCGGCTGCTGAAGATATAGCCTTGGGAACTGAACTGCTGTACCGCACCGCGTATCGTATGGCTGCAAAGTCGTAATCGCAGGCAAACCATAAAAATGATGGGAGAGTGCAAAGGATGAAGAAGCTAATCAAAGGCGGAACGATTGTAACCGCGGCAGATATGTATCAGGCGGATGTACTCATTGAGAATGGAATCGTAACGGCGATCGGCACAGCATTCGATGAAACAGGAGTCGAGGTGATCTCGGCGGACGGACTCTATGTGTTCCCGGGCGGTATAGACCCGCATACGCATTTAGATATGCCGTTCGGAGGGACGACGACGAAGGACGACTTTAGAACAGGAACGAAGGCGGCCGCATTCGGAGGAACCACGACGGTGATTGACTTTTGCTTGACGACCAAAGGCCGGCCGTTAAAAGAAGCGGTTGAAACATGGCATGAAAAAGCGCGAGGCAAAGCTTCGATTGATTACAGCTTTCACCTGATGATTTCGGAAATCAATGATGACGTGCTGGAAGAGCTTCCGCAGGTGATTGAGGAAGAAGGGATCACGTCGCTCAAGGTGTTTATGGCCTACAAAAATGTGTTCCAGGCGGATGACAGCACCTTGTTTCGGACGATGGTGACGGCTAGAGAACACGGGGCGCTCGTTATGGTTCATGCGGAAAACGGCGACGTCATCGAATATTTAACGAATGAGGCATTAGCCGCGGGGAATACGGATCCCATCTACCATGCACTTACCCGGCCGGCTGAATTGGAAGGGGAAGCGACGGGGCGCGCGGCCTACCTTACTGCGCTGGCCGATTCGCAGCTGTATGTCGTGCACGTCACTTGTGCTGAAGCTGTGAAACAGATTGCCGCAGCCCGGCAAAAAGGCTACCGCGTATTCGGTGAAACGTGCCCGCAATATTTGCTGCTCGATCAGTCTTATTTAGAAAAACCCGACTTCGAAGGAGCGAAATATGTTTGGTCTCCTCCGCTTAGGGAGAAGTGGAATCAAGAGGAATTGTGGAATGCGTTAAAATCCGGACAGCTGCAGACGATCGGATCGGATCAATGCTCGTTTGATTTTAAAGGACAGAAGGAACTGGGCCGCGGCGACTTCTCTAAGATTCCAAACGGCGGACCTATCATTGAGGACCGCTTCAGCTTGTTGTATTCAGAGGGTGTGTGCAAAGGCAGAATTACCTTAAATCAATTTGTAGACATGATTTCTACACAAAGTGCAAAATTGTTCGGCCTATTTCCGAAGAAAGGAACGATTGCCGTAGGATGTGACGCAGATATCGTGCTGTTCGATCCGAAGGTGGAACGAACGATTTCTGCCAAAACGCATCATATGGCCGCCGATTACAATCCGTTCGAAGGGATGAAAGTAACGGGTGAGCCGGTGTCGGTCCTCAGCCGCGGCAACTTCGTTGTAAAAGACAAGCAATTTGTAGGAAGCAGCGGAAGCGGACAGTTCATCAAACGAAACAAATTCCTAAGATAAATCGGCTGGCTGCAGCCAGCGGCATCGGTTTGCCGAAGGATCGTCCTTCTGCGAGTAGGAAACCGCGTCCTGTTCGGGACGCGGTTTTCGTCTATCTTCAGCCCGCTCACAGCGGCAAACCGAATTGTTTGACCGAATGAAAGGAATGTAAAAAGATCGGTGGTTCTTCCTAACAACCTGTCTAATGTATTTGGATTTTTGGCCCATTATACTGTGATTACAAGAAAAGAACTCACTTATTGAACAAGCATGAATCGAAAGGAATGAATGTAATGAATGTAATGAAGCCACTGCAATGGAATCATGATACGAAATTGAAAAATTGGATCGGCGGAAAATGGATCGAGTCCACTTCTGGAACAACGGAGACGGTTCCGAATCCAGCCACCGGGGAAACGATCGCAGTTGTCCCGATCTCTTCGAGAGAAGAGCTGGATCAAGCGGTGGTAGCAGCTCAGCAGGCTTTTGAGAGCTGGAAGCGCACGGCAGTGCCTCGCAGAGCGCGGATCTTGTTCCGTTACCAGCAGCTGCTGGTAGAGCATTGGGAGGAGCTGGCGCAAATCGTCACGATGGAGAATGGCAAGAGCTATGCGGAGGCGATGGGGGAAGTGCAGCGCGGCATCGAATGCGTTGAATTCGCGGCAGGAGCCCCGACGCTGATGATGGGCAGCCAACTGCCTGATATCGCCACGGGAATCGAGTCCGGGATGTATCGTTATCCGCTGGGCGTCATCGGCGGAATTACGCCGTTCAACTTTCCGATGATGGTCCCCTGCTGGATGTTTCCGCTCGCCATCGCATGCGGCAACACATTCGTGCTGAAGCCGTCCGAGCGCACGCCGATATTGGCGAATCGTTTGGCGGAGCTGTTCAAGGAAGCAGGGCTGCCGGACGGCGTGTTGAACATTGTGCACGGAGCACACGACGTTGTGACCGGACTGCTTGAAAATGATAAAGTAAAGGCCATCTCCTTCGTCGGATCCCAGCCGGTAGCGGAGTATGTTTATAAGACCGCGTCGGCCCACGGCAAGCGAGTGCAGGCGTTAGCCGGCGCAAAGAACCACTCCATCGTCATGCCGGATGCCGATTTGGATCATGCCGTGACGAATATTATCGGTGCAGCTTTCGGTTCGGCAGGAGAACGCTGCATGGCCGCATCGGTCGTTGTTGCCGTAGGGGAGGCTGCCGAGCCGTTAATTGAGCGCTTGGTTCAGGCGGCGAATGAGATGAAGATCGGGAACGGCCTGGATGAAGGAGTGTTCTTAGGTCCGGTGATCCGTGACGAGAATAAAGCCAGAACGCTGAATTATATTGAGATCGGCGAGAAAGAAGGTGCCGTGCTGATCCGCGACGGCAGACAGGATGAGGCGGTGAAGCAGGAAGGGTACTTCGTCGGTCCGACCATCTTCGATCAAGTCAAGACGGACATGAAAATTTGGAAGGATGAAATTTTTGCGCCGGTTCTGTCGATCGTGCGAGCCAAGGATTTGCAGGAAGCGATCGACATCACCAATCAATCCGAGTTTGCGAACGGCGCTTGCTTATATACGGATAGCGCCAAAGCGGTACGTCAGTTCCGCGAAGAAATCGATGCCGGCATGCTGGGCATTAACTTAGGCGTTCCCGCACCGATGGCATTCTTCCCGTTCTCGGGGTACAAGAAATCGTTTTATGGTGATTTGCATGCCAACGGCAAAGACGGGGTTGAATTTTATACCCGCAAAAAAATGGTGACGGCACGCTATTAAGGTCACGAGGGAGAGGATTAATCTATGTCTTATGATCAAAACATAAAAGAGATCGCGGATAAAGACAAGCGGTATTTGTGGCATGCGATGCAGCCGTATAACGAGCAATCGCAGCCGATGGTCGTGACGGAAGGCAAAGGATCATGGATCACGGATATGAACGGCAACCGGTATTTAGACGCCATGTCAGGATTATGGTGCGTCAATGTGGGGTATGGAAGGGAAGAGCTGGCCAAGGCGGCTTACGAACAGCTTACCAAGATGCCGTATTATCCGCTGACACAAAGTCACCTGCCGGCCGTCCAGCTCGCTGAAAAACTGAATGAATGGCTGGAGGACGAATATGTCATTTTCTTCTCAAACAGCGGTTCGGAAGCGAATGAGACAGCCTTTAAAATCGCAAGGCAGTATCATCAGCAAACCGGCGGGCACAGCCGTTATAAGTTTGTTTCGAGGTACCGTGCTTATCACGGCAACTCCATGGGAGCCTTAGCAGCGACGGGACAGGCGCAGCGCAAATATAAATACGAGCCGCTGGGGAACGGATTTGTCCATGTGAGACCGCCTGACAGCTACCGTCGCCCTGCTGGAATGAGTACAGAGCAATTCCAACGGTTTTGCGCTCGTGAAATTGAAGAAACGATTCTGTGGGAAGGCAAGGAATCGGTTGCCGCGGTCATCATGGAACCGGCGATTACCGGTGGAGGGGTCATAGTACCGGATCCGATATATATGAAAGAAGTGGAAAGCATTTGCAAGAGGCACGGCGTTCTTCTCATTATCGACGAAGTCATTTGCGGTTTCGGCCGTTCCGGCGAAAAGTTCGGCCATTTGAACTTCGGCATCAAGCCGGACATTGTAACGATGGCGAAAGGCTTGACCAGCGGTTACCTACCGTTATCGGCTACGGCCGTCCGCAAGGAAATCTACGAGGCATTCAAGGATCAAGCGGATTACAGCTATTTGCGCCATGTGAATACGTTCGGAGGGACGCCCGCATCCTGCGCATTAGCGCTTAAAAATTTGGAGATTATGGAAAGGGAGCAGTTAGTTGAACGTTCCAGAATGCTTGGCGAACGTTTGCAGACGGAGCTTCAAGAACTGCTGGATCATCCGCTCGTTGGAGACATTCGCCGTTTTGGCTTCCTGATGGGCATTGAGCTTGTGCTCGATAAAGAAACGAAGCATCCGCTGCCGCTTGCGGACGTGACGAAGGTAATTGCCGATTGCAAAGCGAGAGGTCTTATTATTGGCAAGAATGGAGATACCGTTGCAGGATATAACAATGTATTGACGCTCTCACCGCCGTTGTCATCTACAGATGAGGATGTGGACTTTATCGTCCGCACATTAAAAGAGGTCATTTATCAACAATAAAAGGGGTGTATACATCATGAGAATCGGAGTTCCCAAAGAGATTAAAAATCATGAATATCGTGTTGGACTCACGCCGGGTGCCGTTCATGCTTTCACAAGCGCAGGGCATGAAGTGCTTATAGAGACACATGCAGGCCATGCGATCGGCTTTACGGATCAAGATTATATGCAGGCAGGCGCTCGCATCGTATTGAAGGCGGAGGATGCTTGGTCTGCGGACATGGTCATTAAGGTCAAAGAGCCTCTTCCGGCGGAGTATGGTTATTTTAGAGAAGGATTGATCCTGTATACCTATCTGCATCTGGCACCGGAGCCGGAACTTACGAGGGCGCTGATGGAGAGCAAGGTGACCGCTTTCGCATACGAAACGATTCAGCTGCCAAACGGCAGCCTCCCGCTCTTGACACCAATGAGCGAAGTCGCTGGACGGATGTCGATACAGATCGGTGCTCATTTTCTGGAGAAGGCACATGGAGGAAAAGGTGTACTGCTCAGCGGGGTTCCCGGCGTCGCTCCCGGCAAAGTTACGATCGTCGGCGGGGGCATCGTCGGCACCAATGCAGCCAAGATGGCGATGGGCTTAGGGGCAGACGTGACCATCCTCGATATTAATCCGGACCGTCTGCGCCAGTTGGATGATTTGTTCCAAGGCCGTGTGAAGACGATGATGTCCAATTCGTACAATATCGCGGAAGCGGTGCGACAGGCTGATTTATTGGTGGGGGCGGTTCTGATTCCAGGAGCCAGGGCGCCGCGCCTAGTTACCGAAGAAATGGTTAAGCAGATGAGCCTGGGCTCCGTGATCGTTGACGTTGCGATTGACCAAGGCGGATCGATAGAGACGATCGATCGGATTACGACACACGACGCTCCAACCTATGAGAAATTCGGCGTCGTTCATTACGCTGTTGCCAACATGCCGGGTGCAGTGGCCCGCACTTCAACTATGGCTTTAACCAATGTGACGGTTCCGTACGGGCTGCAAATCGCGAACAAGGGATGCATTCAGGCGGCACGTGACAATCAGGCATTGGCGAAAGGCATTAATGTCATGAATGGAAAGGTGACCTATAAGGCCGTCGCTGACGCACATGGTACGGAGTATGTGCATGTCCATACGCTGCTGGGGGATACAGCGGTTTCCATATAGCCGTTAAAGTAAGGAAATTTTGGCCTAAACCAAGAAAAACGCACGAAGGACCTCGTTTCACGTGATCATCATCGTGAACCGGGGTCCTTCGTCCATGTAGATGCATGATGATCGGAATTGTCCATCGTTGATCTGCATAACAATATCATCCCAAACCTTGTCAGTTGAAAATAGGAGGTAAGGGGGATTCAACCTAGCTGACAGCTTGATGCTGTTCGCTGAAGTCGTTCAACGCTTTTACTTTTTGCGAAATGGTGCCGGAGGAAACTCCGTAGCGATCCGCTAACTCGGATTGCGTAAGCGATTGCCCTTCCATGTTCGTTGCAATATAGTATTCGATCGCAGCGGCATATACCTGAACTTTTCTGACCTGCGGCTGCGTTTTCTCGGAGAAATCGCTCCATAGACGAACAGACTTCTCGGCAAACTCAGACGAGTAACGATCTGACAGTTCATTGACCAGCAGCTGGGCCACTTCACGATACGATTCGTTTTCCCAATGGGCAGGTTCGAGCAGCATGTCCAAGTCGGAAACAGGCTTAGATGTGACAGCAGAAACCGATGCTTCCTCAGCTTGTGCGATAGCAGCAGGGCGGTTATAAAGCTTCGCCTGGTCTTTCTCAAGACAGCATTTTTTATATTTTTTTCCGCTCCCACAGGGACAAGGTTGGTTACGACCAATTTTCTTCATGAATCCAATTCCTCTTTTCTTGATAATAAAGAAAGCTATCTTTCATAACCTTGTGGTGGTTATGGGTCCCATCAACGTCATGTCAAAGCTCGGCCGAAACGCGGTTATGCCTTTGACGCCGGATCGAATGAAATCATTCACACGGACGATTAGGGTTCGGAGCTTTGCTTCACTTTGGTGGGTTACTTGTAACATTCCAGATAAAAGGTTATCATGTTTGGCCGCTTTCGACAACCTGCAGAGTGGGGAATAGTATAGTTTTCCAGTTGGTTTTGGCAAAATAAGCAGAGTTGGATGTTCTTACAAATGGCAGGGAAAGTTAAAAGAGAGAACATCAGTATTTACAAAGGATGTGATAAGGATGTCAAGAAGAGGTAGAAGTAGAAGATATGCCGTACCCGGCGTGGAGCAGGAAATGAAACAATTGAAGTCGGATGTGATGAGCAGGGCGGGGTATCCGGTAGATCCGAATCGTCCTGATGATGTGAAGTATGAAGCAGCAAGGGAAGTGGGCGTTCCTCTTAGACCTGGCGACAATGGGCATCTGACGACGGAAGATGCGGGAAAAGTAGGAGGCCAGATCGGTGGAAGAATGGTGAAGGAAATGATTCGCATCGCTCAAGAGCAGCTGAACAACCGGCCTCGATCATAGGCATTCGCTGAACGAAACAGCCTCTCGCCTGCCGCAAGCTATTTAGACAGCATTTTGTCGATCTCTGATTTCATCGAGCGGAGGACCGTTCTTTTATGGCGTATCCCCAAAGTAAGCACTTTAAGCTGTTGGCTGCGGGATAACTGCTTATAGCGCCGCCGTTCCTGCTTGAAGAATGTTCGCAGGATCGACCAGCTGACCGGTGTCATGCGGCTTGCATATTTCGAAGGAATGTGCTTTTGAACAGATCGGTTTCTCCACCGCTGGAACCATGATTTCTCCTTCCCCCGTCCTGATCTTTTCTTATCTTCAACGATGCATGGAGCTAGCTTTTGGTTCGAATGCTTGTTGAGATACACATACCGGTCAAAGCCGCTGATTAACGTATAGCTGCCGTCCTTTTGATTTTTGCGGACGACCAATAAGTGCATACAGTCCAACATATAGGTGCGAAGCTTGCGTAAAGAAGAAGTCATCGGAATGTCGCTCTTGACGGGGTGTATTTTGCTTAGGGGTATATATTGAACGGTAATTTTCATTATGCATCCCCTCCTTTGTTACTTTATGAGAACTTGATATTGTCCTATTCAGCCTATTCGGTCTTCGCTATTTAGGCCATAAAGGGTCCTAAAGATTGTGCCGAACTTATTCTCTATGTAAAATAACAGAAGGAGGGGTGCACATTGAGATGGATGAAACGAATGACGTTAGCTGCCCTGTCGGTGACCTTGCTTCCGCTCGCGGGTTGGGGCGGGACCGTGGTCAACGCGCAGGAGGCAGCGCTGAAAGTAATATTAGACGGAAAGACGCTGCAGTTTGATGTGCCGCCGGTCGCAATTCAAGGTACGACACTCGTTCCGATGAGAAAAATTTTCGAAGGACTGGGCGCGACGATAACAAGCTGGGATAACGCTACCCAGACAGTAACAGCAGTGAAGCACCAGACAGAAATTATGTATACGATCGGTGAAACAGAGGCGCTCAAGAACGGCAGGGAAGTGACATTTTCAGCAACCCCGGGACGCATCGTGCAGGGACAGACGTTCGTTCCACTGCGTTTTATCAGCGAATCATTAGGTGCGAATGTACAGTATGATGCGCAGACAAAAACGATTACGATTCTAAGCGGTCAAAGCACGAAAAATTGGGCGGCAACCCCGGAGCTCGTCAGCCAGTATCGTTTGACTCTTCCGCATGCAGCCATGATGGAGAAGGTACCGGCATGGGTTTCTTACTTGAAACAACATCAGGATGCCAATTCGATCGTTTTCTTCGGAGATTCGACCACATGGGGTTCTTATATGGGAAGACTGGAGACTGCCTCTTCGATCATTCAACAGACGACGGGAATTCAGACGTTTAACTTCGGAGTACCTGGCTTCACAACGACGCACATGGTTCCATTCATGAAATATGTAATGCAAGATGTGAATGAGCCGCAGGTTGCGATTCAGCTGCAGTATTTTTGGGGAGACTCAAAGGAATACACAGGTCTCAAGGAGCTCTTAACGGCCAGTATTCCGGATTACAGCACGGGGCTGGCGGCGCTTGGCATGGACATGAATCAGGACGATGAATATTTAAAGCCATCATTTGCCGATTACACGGCGAGGGATCCTGAGGCGCTGGCCAGAAGAATCGATGAGCTGAAACCGTTATTTATACCGAAATCTGCTATGGACCCTGAATTAGAAGCTAGATTAATAGAGCTTAAAAATTGGATCGCTGCTAGACCCGATCAGCTGTTTTATATTTATGTACCGCCGTATATGCTTACTGAAATTGAAAAAAATACTTGTTTAAGTGCTCCCCAGCTGGCGAATTACACCAAGCAAATGGAGGCATTGTTTAAAGATATGGACAATGTTCGCTTCCGGGACTTTAACCAGATGGATATAGAGTGGAAAACGACAGATTTTATCGATTGGATTCATCGCTCCGCTCAAGGAGAGAAGCGCTTTGCTGAGCTTTTGCAAAATTGGTTGACCGAAGGGTGAACTGTCTTGTGATGGTTGGCCGATGATGCCATAGCGATGATGAATAACGAATCTAACTACAAAACGCCGCAGCCCCTTATTCAGGCTTGCGGCGTTTTTTTATCAAAGGATTAAAATCCCAAATTTTCGTCCAGATACCACTTGCCATCTTCCTTAACTAGTTCCAGGGTATCCTCTTCTTCATCTTTTTCCCCAAATTGCTCATATTCGATGCGGTACGTTACAGAAGCGTAATCGCCATCTTCTTCGACATCAAGAATTTCATAATCGGTTACGTCCATTTCGCTTTCTTCCAGCTGTGCTTGTAAAGCCGCAGCGGCAAGCTTTCTAGTCGCATCTCCGCCGGGCATCGAATCTGGATGGAACAGCTCAAGCATAGCTTCCGCATCCGCATCATCGGTTGCTTCGATGAAGCTTTTTACAGCAGCTTCAGGAGAAGATTGATCTTTTCCTCCTGTCAGCCAGATGATGGCGATAATCACAATGACAGCAGCGCCGGCGACGATGGAGATTAATTGATTTCTAGAGAGCTTTCCTACCGGACTGCTTGGTGAAGGGGCAGCATATGGCGCTTGTGCTGCAGGTGGTGCAATTGGAGGCTGCTGTGCTGTGTTGGACGGTTCAACCTCATTCGGTGTATCCGTTGTTTGCGGAATCGCGCTTGGTGTTACTTTTGTACCGCAATTTGGGCAGAAAGCCGAATCGTTTGACATCTGGCTTCCACAGTTGCTGCAAAACATATTTGTTCATCCTTCCGACAAATGATAAATTCTTCTAATAATATACTCTATATTTTTAAATTAGAACAGAGGGAAAATTGACATGATCCGACATGAATGCTTAGTCTCTGTTTCCACTTCCTATATTTTCCGCTATATTTATGAATATTTGACCTGGATCTCGTGGGAATAATGAACATTCGCATGAACTTTTTTTATTTCGTTTTGTCTCGATATTCTTGTGGAGTCAGGCCGTATTTATCCTTAAACACCTTAATGAAATAGCTCGTTTTTTGATAGCCGAGACGCTCAGCGATTTCATAAATTTTCTCATTTGTGGATTGCAATAAATGCGCTGCCTGTTCCATCTTCATTCGGAATACAAATTCGCTGATGCCTTCGCCCGTCTCCAGTTTGTATACCTTCGACAAATAGGAAGGATTCAAATAGACATGGGAAGCGATGGACTGCAAGGTGGCCTGGTCCAAATGGGAAGTGACATATTCCTGTACCTGCTTGACGAGATCCTTTCGTGTATCCTTCTGTTCGTTGGACATATCTTTTGCATAATTTTGAAGGATGTGGAAGGTCCACTCGCGGAGCTGCTGCACGGTATGAAAATGCACGCCGCTGACCAGCTTGTCGAATTCGGAGCCCATAATATCTGCAAGCCACCTTTTACTCTTATGAACGGAATGGCTGAACATGCTGATGATCGTAAAGTAGGTCTCCAGAATATGTTCATGCGATTCGCCCCAATGCTGCTCTAATTCATCAAAGATCGAATTCAGCTTGCTCGCTGCCATCTCCCACTGACCAGCCTCTAGTAGATGGGCAAGAAGAGGAGGCTCGTACAGCTGACCTAGCGAGTTAGCCGTTCCTCTCCCTGCTTCTCCCGTGTAGGTGATGAGCAGCTCTCTTTCGCTGCCGATGCGCTGAAGAAAGTGCAGCAGCGCGGTATCATACATATTTCCGATGTCTGCAGGAAAGCGGCCCGCTTGATGCAGAAAAGCGGAGACCGTTCCCTTTAAGTACAGCTTAACGTAATGCTGCAGCTGGGACACTTTTCGTTCAATTTCATCGGTAGTAATGTCCTTGCCGCGGCCTTCCGCTTGCTTGGGCTGGATGAGAAAGACCATATAATCATGAGCGTCCTTGGTACCCCATAGATGGAATTCGTCTGAAAAAATCTCATCCGCCATATTCGTAACCGCAAATTCCATCAGGGCGGTATCCGATGAGTCGTATCGGTAAAACTGGCCTTCCATCCGCAGGAACAGCATGAGGACGGGGTGACCGAGGGAGAAGGGGATTTCCAGCAATTCTAATTGATCGGCAATCGATTCATCGGTATAACGCCGCTTGCTGAGCAAATCCAGCAGCAAATGGTTGCGCAGAACGGGTATATGCGCCTTCAGCGAAACGAGTGCCTTTTGCCGGGAGCTGATTTCGCCCCACTGCTCCTCCATTTGCCGGACGGCTTTGCGTACCGCATCCAGAAGCTGCTCATCGTCCGCCGGTTTGAGCAAATAATCGTTCGCTTGATGCTGCAGTGCCTTTTGGGCGTATTCGAAGTCGGAATAGCCGGATAAAAGTATGCACTTGATATTTTTCCAGGAAGCACGGATTTTTTCGATCAGCTCGAGGCCGGACATGCCCGGCATACGGATATCTGTAATGACGATATCAATCGGCTGTGCTTGTACGATCTCTAGTGCCCCCTGTGCGGAATAGGCTTTATGCACTTTATCAATTCCAGCCTCATGCCAAGGCAGCATATCAGCTAAATCATCTACTAAATCGATTTGGTCATCTACGATTAACAATTGATGCATGCTCAGTTCTCTCCTTGTCTTTCTATCTCGAGTGGCTGGATAGAATGGGGACTTTTCGGCCATTGTACGGTCACCTTCAGACCGCCTTCGGCTCTTCGCTTGAATAGTAATTTGGCCTGATCGCCGAATTGAAGACGCAATCGCTGCTGTATGTTCCACAGTGCGCATCCGGTTTCCTCTGTCGGCGCAGAATGGATGTCTTTTTCCAGCTTGACCAGCTCCGATTCCGTCAAGCCGACGCCGTTATCGATAACGTGGATGCAATGAAATGCTTCCGACTCTTCTCCCAAAATCTGCACGAGACCGTCGCTATCCGCCGGTTCTACACCATGCAGCACTGCGTTCTCCACAAGCGGCTGCAGCAGCAAACGAGGAATTTCCAAATTCCACATCGAGGAAGGGACGTGCATCTCAAAACGCAGATGCTGAATGTGAAGCTGCTGGATTTTCAAATAGCTTTCCACGAGATCCAGCTCTTCCTTTAACGACGCAGATTGCTTTTCGACTCTCGTTGTGTAGCGGTAATATTTGCTCAAATGGAGGACAAGCTCCATCACAGAATCTTTCTTATTCAGTCTTGTCAGGCTTCGGATCAGGGCGAAGCAGTTGTAAAGAAAGTGCGGGTTGATTTGCGACTGCAGCTGCTTCAAATTCGCTTCCCGTGCACGGATTTCTTCGACGTAAACCTTTTGGATGAGCTGCTCCGTTTCTGCTGCCATTTCATTGAACCGATGGAATAAAAACGTAAACTCATTTTTCGGGTCCGAGGTTATTCTAGCGGAGTAATCTCCCATTTTCAGCTTCTGAACGCCGCGAATGAGCTGCACAATCGGCCGCTGGACATTTTTATACAGCAAATAGGCGGCGACGACGCTCATGACGAGCAGCAGGGCCATGGAACCGTAAAATAAATTTCGGCTTTTATGTATCGGCTGCACGATGCTTTGAAGCGGAATGTAGTCAACGACGTACCAGCCGAGCGAAGGGATTTCCCGGCTGCCGATCAAATAATCTTCACCGTTTAACTCGGTTATGCGATTGCTGTATGCGAGTGCGCCTTCCTCGCGGATACGCTGGGTGATCTGTTCTACCATTTCACTATTTGCCGTTCGGTTCAAAATGACCTCACCGCCGGGACCGTACAAGAATGGATCTCCGCTGCCGCCCACCTTGAACTGATCCAGCTCGCGCACGAGATCCTCCTCTCGAAATGAAAGCTCTACGATGAGACCGGCGTTCTCCAGCTCGGTCTGATCAATGACCGGCTTCACTATATGGCGCAAAAACCACTTGCCAGTCGATCCCATGAACGTTAACGTTTTGTATTCCCATACGGGACTGTATCTTTCCCGCAGCATATCCAAATCGTAGGAAAACAACGTCGAACTCGTGGATATAATCTGCTCATTTTCAGGTGACATGATGCTGTACTGCGTATCCCAGGTGCCTGTCACATTGAGCAGCTGAAGACGCTCCAGCATTCGAAGCTTTTCCTCCGTAAGCTCATATTTCGTTTCCAGTAAGTGGAGGTGGCGTAGCTTCTGTATGTGAATGTCTTGGCTTAAGATGAAGCCTAGAGTCGAGATGCTGTCTACCGTCTTATTGATATCGTTCGCAAAATAGTCCAGGTCTTTCTGTTTCAAGGAGGTGACTTCCTCTGTAAGAACTTGGACACTGACACGATTGGACATGGCGTACAGCACCATAATCGGGATGAGCAGCAGGAAAATAAACAATGTAATTCTTCGGAACGTGCTGTACTTTAAACGCATGGATCTCGGCTCCTTTACCCTCGTAAAAGTCAATAAAGTGGCATCTTTCCAAAAACCTTGGTCTATAGACCACAGGGCTTACGCTGATACAATTAATAATACAGAAGCGCTTTCATAGTTCAACAAAAAATTAGAAAATAGGTGGAATAGGAGGGAATCTTTTGAAAGCTGCAGTACAGCCTAACGAGCACGTCCCGGTAAAGAAGAAAAGGAATCCGCGTGAGCGGTTTAAGCGCACATGGCCTCTTCATTTGATGCTGCTGCCCGCGGTGATTACGGTCATTATTTTCGCGTATGTCCCGATGGGCGGACTTATCATGGCATTCCAGGATTTTAAGCCGTATGAGGGCATTTGGGGATCGCCGTTCGTTGGATTCGATCATTTCAAGTTTATGTTTGAGTACCCCGACAGCAAGCAGGTCATTTGGAATACGCTGATCATTTCAGGATTAAAAATTGTTTTTGGCTTAATTGTGCCGTTCGTCTTTGCCATATTGCTGAACGAAATCCGAAAAATGCTGTTTAAGCGAGTGGTGCAGACATTGGTTTATTTGCCGCACTTTATTTCGTGGGTCATTCTCGGGGCGATCTTGACGGATATGCTGGGCAGTGACGGCATTGTGAATACGACGCTGGAGGCGATGGGAATTGAACCGGTCTTCTGGCTTGGTGACGGAAACTGGTTTCGTTTTACAGTCGTCGTCAGTGATATTTGGCAGAATTTCGGCTTCAACACGATTGTTTTCCTTGCCGCGCTGGCAGGTGTCAACCCGTCCTTGTATGAGGCTGCGGAGGTCGATGGAGCAAATCGCTGGAAGCAGACACTGCATATTACGATTCCGGCCATGATCCCGATTGCGGTTGTAGTTGGCACACTTTCATTAGGCAATATATTGAATGCGGGATTTGATCAAATTTTCAATTTGTATACGCCGCTCGTTTATGACAAAGGCGATATTATCGATACGTTCGTGTATCGGACAGCGATATTGAATGGGCAGTACAGCTTTGGTACGGCCGTCGGTATGTTTAAGTCGCTCGTCGGCATGGTCCTCATTATCATTTCATACCGGCTGGCGTACAAATATGCGAATTATCGGGTGTTTTAAGGAGGGGAGAGAAGAACATGTACTACAAATCGAAAGGGTACAGGCTGTTTTCGGTTTTTAACTATACACTGCTCACCCTCATCTGTATTTCCTGTATTTTGCCGCTCATTCATATTTTAGCGGTCAGCTTTAGCGGGAGCGCGCCGGCGAATGCGAATTTGGTTAAATTATGGCCGATAGACTTCAACTTGGATGCGTACAGCAAGACGCTGGATAATGAGAACTTTCACAGTGCGCTGTGGATCGCGGTGAAACGGACGCTTTTGGGAACGGCTGTAGGGATGGCACTCATTACGCTGGCTGCTTACGCGCTGTCCAAAGATGGAGCGAGCTTTAGAAGCCGCACTTTCTACACATGGTTTTTCCTGTTTACCATGCTGTTCAATGGCGGGATTGTACCGTCGTATATGTTGATTCGCAACCTTGGACTCATGAATTCGATCTGGGCGCTTATCCTCCCGGTTGCTGTGAATGTGTTCAATATGGTGCTGCTGATGAACTTCTTTAGAAACGTGCCGAAGGAGCTGGAAGAGGCGGCTCATATCGATGGTGCAGGTCATTTCAGGACGCTGTGGAGCATTTATTTACCGATTTCTTTACCTGCAATTGCTACAATCTCATTATTTACTATGGTGTTCCATTGGAATTCGTGGTTTGACGGTTTACTATATATTACAGATTATCGGGAATACCCGCTCGCGACGTTCCTGCAGACGGTTATCGTTCAGCAGGATTTCAATAAGATTAATCCCGATGTAAATGAACTGAAAAATATATCACAGCGGACGGTCAAATCGGCACAAATCTTTATCGGCACACTGCCGATCCTGCTGGTGTATCCATTTCTGCAGAAATATTTTGTGAAAGGAATTGTATTGGGAGCAGTGAAAGAATAATCACATCAAAAGAAATAAGCATCAATACAAAATTTATGGCATTTCCCTAAAAAATGAAAGCAATTACAGTATATATGTAAAACCAATCTTGCTAAAGTAGGGGGAAGGAAAATGAAGAAATGGCTTGCTTTGGTGTTGACTGCGGTCATGTTATTCACAGTCGCTGCGTGCGGCAGCGGAGGAAACAGTGGGAATAACGGAAATAACGAAGAAGGAGAGGGCGCGGAGCAGTCCAGTTTCACGAACGGGAAATATGATCCGCCTATTACTCTGACTACGGTGAAGGGGCTGGATCAGAATGCTTCGGTATTTAAAGAAGGCGAAACGGTAGAGGATAATGTTCATACACGCTTGATAAAAGAACGCCTTGGCATCGACATCAAATATGACTGGGTAGTCACCAGCACGAATGACGGATATAAAAATAAGCTGAGACTCATGCTTTCATCCGGTGAAAAAATGCCTGATGTCGTCATGTACCGCGGCGATTCGGAAACAGTTAATCTGCTCATTGATTCCGGTCAGTTTATGGCCGTCGATGAACTGTTCGAACAATATGCAGGCGAAGAATATAAAAAGGGCGTGGACTTAGATCCGACGATCTGGTATCCAATCACTCGTGACGGAAAGAAAATGGCTTTGCCGATCCTTGACTACGCTTACAATGGGGACAACGTACTTTGGATTCGCGAGGATTGGCTGAAAAAGCTGAACTTGAAAGCACCGACGACGATTGAAGAAATGGAGCAGGTGATGGAAGCGTTCGTTACTCAAGATCCAGACGGAAATGGGGAAGACGATACGATTGGATTGGCCACGGGCTTCAAAAACGGCTTCAACAACTGGATGACGGATATCGGTTTCCTCTTCGGTGCATATGGTACAATGCCGGGCCAATGGAACATGGGAGAGGACGGAAAATTGGAGCACGGCTCCATACAGCCGGAAGCGAAGGAAGCGCTCTTGAAGCTGAATGAATGGCTGGAGAAAGGCTACATCCATCAGGATGCAGCATTGAAAGATGAAACGACAGGCTCTGAGTATTTCACGAAGGGGCAAGCCGGTATGATGGTGGGTCCAAACTGGCTTCCGGACTGGCCGTTCCCGGATTTGGAGAGCAATGTACCGGATGCAGAGTATAAGGCCTATCCAATTCCAAGCGGACCGAATGGAAAGATTGGTACGGCAGGCGGCAACCCGCCGGTGAACGGATATATCTTTATCAATAAGGATGCGGAGCATCCGGAAGCGATTCTGCATTACTACAATTGGTTCTTCGACAATATGGCGAACCCTCAGCCAGGTTCGGAGTTTGAGAACGGCTTTGCTGAAGGGTACGACTATGCCATATTAGAGGATGGCACGTTAACAAGCGATCCGGCTGCACATCCCGAACTTTTCCCTGGCAACGTAGACTCTCAGGTGGTCAATCCGATGTACTATACGTTGACGTATGAAGGTGCCCGCATTCCGACGCTGTATGCGGAAGCGATGGTGAAGCTGGCGGAAGGCGGTACAGCAGAGACTCCATATGAGAAGTCGCTCGCTTCTTACCGGAAGAAGGAAAACATCGATGCCATGAAGGTCGTAATGGATCAAGTCGACATTCGGATGAAAAACTATTATATGGGTCCACTGACCAAGACGATGGAAAGCAAGAACGAGCTGCTGAACAAAATGCTCAATGAAACGTACAATAAAATTATTTACGGTCAAGCTTCTGCTGATGAATTCGATAAAATGGTAGACAACTGGCTGAAATCAGGCGGAGAGGAAATTACAAAAGAAGTGAATGAATGGTATGATTCGGTGAAATAAGAAACGAAGGAGCCGGCGGATGTACGCCGGCTTCTTTTTTGTGCGGGAGTAAGTTGGGATGAAGAGGAAATGTTAAGAGGGGAGGTGTGCCTCGGTCTCCCGTTGACAAGGTGTTTTTTTAACACGGTATGATGGAGAAATCACCTTTTCAAACGTCGACACTCCGGCACACCTCAACCCTCAATATGTATAGGTTTTTTTTAATACAGCTTCCTACGAAGAAAACATCCGGCGGCCAATTGCCGGTTCCTTCGTTTATGAATGAGGAGAGGGGCAAAGGGTCAAGGAGAGGAAGCCCTTGCTGACCAGTTTAAAGTTTCGATAATTGGGTGATCAATGCTTCCTTGCTTTGAATGCCCATCCAATACAGGTTCATCGTGGACAGAAGCTGTTCCATCCGCTCCGGTGATAAGTTCAGATCACTCAAGGTAGCGAATGTATCGCTGATTTCACGGTATATGCCGAATCCAGCTGGACGGTATCCGATCTCATCTCCCTCCCATTCCGCAGCCTGCTGCAGTGCAGGAATGCTGTACGTATGCTTGCGGATGTGAAGCTGGGCTTCATAGGAAGCTATGTACTCCATAAATGCTCTAGCGGCTTCCTTTTGCTTGGAGCGGCGGATTAGAGCCAATCCAATCGTTAGCAGCAGTGTTTTTGGAACATGAACATGGGGCAGCGGAGCGATATCAAATGGAGGTCCGGCATCTCGAAGTTTGTTCAAATTAAAATATGAAGTGATCATTACCGATACTTGCTGCTCGGCAAACCGTTTTTCCACATTGAAATCATTTTCGGACAATAAGAGAGAGAACAAATTTTGCCGGTGGATGATATCGTAACAGGTTTGGATACTGTCCATGATTCGCTCGGAAGCCCATAGGCCTTTATTCGAATCGCCCGCCGCAAAATCAATTCCGCTCTGCAGCATAAAGATTGGCCAACGGTTGGTTGTACTTGGATAGAAATAGAAGGACAATCGATTCTTCTCTTGGCTTTCCAGCTTTTCCAGACAGGCCATAAAATCCGTCCACTTCCAATTGTAAGCAGGCACAGGCGCTTGACACTCGGCAAAATGCTGCTTGTTGAAGCATAAAATGACGGGCGAAAAGGTAATAGGGTGTACAAACATTTGATTTTGTTTCTCCATAAATGGCGGCAATAAGTACGGATACACCCCGGACTCTAGCTCGAGAGGTTCGAACAGGTCTGATAGATCCGGGTGGCGGCTGCGAAGTTGATTGTAATTGAAATGGTTGATAGCCATGACATCAACGATTTCATTTTCTATGTAATAATGGACAATCTCATCGTAGTTTAAGTATGGAAGAGGAACCGTTTTGATATGGATGTGCGGATGGCTCTTTTGAAAATGAAAAATGAGTTGGTTCAGATCGATGTCATTGATGAGCGAAGGATAAACCCCAACAGAGATCGTAACGGTGGCGGGCACAGCCGAATCCTTCACACGGATTCCGACACGCGGAATTCTTTCTATTAAGGATTCCGAGACCAACTGTTCCAGTCCTTTTTGTACGGAATTGATACTTAGCTTAAACCGCTTGCTCAATTGATTTAAAGAGGGGATGAATGCTCCGCTTTTTAATTTGCCGGTAACAATCTCATCCCGCAGCGAATGGATCATGTCATCCAGCCGTTCGCGGAATGTCGTTCGGCTTGGTTTTTCCTGCAAGTCTCGGTCTCCCTTTCTGATTGGCTTCAATTGGATTTCTATGCACTCATTTTAACGTATAAAGTTCATATCGGAAAATTTGTTTCCCATTTTGAATCTAAGCAGGAAATTTGTTGGGCAATTTCATTTAATGTTAGCATTTCTGACTTGACACTCTCCGATACGTTACATACAATAATACCATTAATATGATATAGATATGATATAGAAGAAGGGAGGGATTCTGTTTCGTTTGCGCGGTAGAGGGAGAGATCCGAGAGGCAATTGCATGATCAAATTTGCGATGAGGGAGAGCGGTGTCAAGTGAGCCTAATGAAACGTAAGAGCGTTAAAAGTTGGACGATCCTCGCGATTTGTTTTTTCGTAATTCTGGGAGCGCTCCCAATTATGCCGGCTGCAGCATCTGAAGGCCAAGAATGGGAAACGCAATTATTGAATCCTGGGTTTGAACTAGAACTTGCGGGAGGGGATATTCCAGGCTGGAGCGTAGATCCAAGCACGGCATCATTCGGAACAGCATCCATCAATAGCGATTTAGTGAGAACAGGCAGCTATAGCTTGTTGTTTGAAGATAAGACGGCAGGCACGAAGCCGGAAGGTCATTTTAGAATATTAAGTCATGAGATTTCGGCTTCCGAGGGTGATTCGGTGACTTTCGACGTATATGTACATAAAGCAGCCGCGGAAGATCAAAGTCATGGCCTTCAGCCTGTTATTCATTATTACAATGAAGCGGGAACGGAGATACTGCCGAACGAATTTGTGAATTATGGCAGCACAGCTATTCCGGTCGGTGAATGGTTTCAGATATCGGTAACTGCAGAAGCCCCCGCGGGCACGTCTTATGTTAGAGTCGGTCTGTATTCCGGATTTCCTAGCCTGACCAAAGTATATGTAGACGACGCGAAAGTGACGATTGTACCGGATGAGTCTGTGACACCGGATCCGTCCCTTTCAACAGAATTGATCAATCCGGGTTTTGAAGAGGCACTAGATGAAGGGCATATTCCTGGCTGGAGCATCGATCCTTTGACAACAGGCGTGATGGACGTGAATACGGAAAATTATCGAAGCGGAGCGGCCAGCCTGTATTTCAAGGATTCCTCAAGCGAGACTTCTTTGCGTGTGCTCAGCAATGAGGTCGCGGTAACAGCAGGTGATGCGATGGTCGTTGAAGCCCATGTGTATGTGATCGAGCAAACGCATAATATTGTCACGCAAATGTATTATTATAATGCGGATAATGAGCAGGTAGGCGTCGATGAAGCGTTGTTCTCGGACGTAACCTTGGGGAGTAGAAAGTGGTCCGCCATGAGGGTGCTGTCCAATGTGCCTGAGAATGCGGTATATGCCAGGGTCGCTTTATATTCAGGTGCTCCCAGCTTAACCGAGGCCTATTTTGATGATGTATCCTTGACGGTGCTTGCTCCTGATATACCGCTTGATCGCAGCTATGAATCTCCCGATGCGCTTGGCGATATGGTATATGTCAATCTAGGGCAGGCGGGGGCCGTTCAAACGAATGCGGCCGGAGAGAATGAGGTTTATTTTGTATCGAACGGCAAGCCGGGAAGCTTCTTTGTCGTCGATGGAGAAACAGGAGCGCTGAAGTTCCAGGAAGTGATTCCGAATACGATCGCGACTTGGGCGATGACGATTGGACCGGACCAAAATGTATATTTTTCAGGGACTGAGGACGGCAAGCTGTATCGCTATTTGCCGCTGGAGAAAAAAATAGAGTACCTTGGTTATAACGAAACGGACAATTGGACATGGGATTTGGAAGCCATAGGCGATAAAATTTATGGCGGAACTTTCAATAGTTCGACAGATGGCAAGTTATTCGAGTATGACATCACGAATCAAACCTTTCGCAACTATGGTGTCGTAGAGGACGGCCAGCAGTATGTTCGAGGTATTGCGGTTGATGAGGACTATATCTATGCCGGATTGGGAACTACACTTCGACTGTATAAGATCGATCGTGTCACGGGCGAGAAAACCGAAATTCATGTTCCCGGTTATTCCGGTGAAACAGGGATGGTTGCAGATATCTTCGTACATGGCGGGAAGCTGTTCGTATCGGTCAGCACAGTCAATATGGTCGTCATTGATATCGAAACCGGAGAGGTCGATGCAAGTTTTCAATACAGCAACATGATTTCAGAACCGTCGCCGGACCAACCGGACGTGATCTACTATAAGTACTTAACTCAATTTTATAAGTACGACATGAGTACCAAGCAATCGACTGAAATCATTCTTCCGTTTCCGCTGCCGGATACAACACGCGTAAAGGACATGGCATGGATTAAGCTGCAGCAAGGGGAGAAGGCGGGGCAAACCGTGCTTGCGATGGTCACGCAGTATGGAGAATATATGCTCATCGACCCTGATGATGCATCGGTTTCGTTCATTGAGCTTGATATCGATGCACAGCCTGTCAATATTCAGTCTTTGAAAAGAGGATTTGATGGAAGATTGTATATGGGCGGATATCAGCGCGGAATGAGTGTCTATAATCCGTTTACTGATCAGCTCGACGTAAGCATCTCTTCCTTTGCCCAACCGGAAGGCATCGGGTTCATGAACGATCGCGTTTATTATGGAACTTATGTATCAGCGGTGATGTACGAATATGATCCATCCTTGCCGGCAGTATTGAATGAAAACCCCAAACTCGTGTTTGATATCGAGCATCAGGATCGACCGTTTGCGATCACGTCCGGAGATAATAAGCTGTTCGTAGGAACTGTGCCGGATTACGGCTATTTAGGCGGCGCATTGGTTATATATGATGAAGCTTCGGATACGTGGAAGCAGTACGACCATGAGGAAGTCGTCAGGAACCAAAGCATTATCGGCTTGGCTTATAAGGATGGTCTCTTGTACGGAAGCACAACGGTATGGGGCGGATTGGGCATCGAGCCTTCCGAACCGGAAGCAAAGCTGTTTGTGTGGGACGTAGAGAGAGGTCAAAAAATCGATGAGTTCACGCTCGACGGATTAATAATTGATGAAGCTCCGCGAATGATTGGGTCGATCTCCTTCGGACCGGACGGTCTGCTGTGGGGAGTCGTCGACGGTACCCTCTTTGCGATGGACGTGGAGACGAAACAAATTGTGAAAAGTAAAATGATCAGCCCAAGCATGTACAACTCGAGTAAATGGCTGCCTTACGAGCTGGAATGGGCACCGGATGGCACGCTGTATACGACGTTGTCACGCAAAGTGATCGCCATCGATCCTGAAACGATGCAGCATAAAGTGGTAGTGGATGAATTTGTGAACAGCATGACGCTCGGTATCGACGGCAGCATTTATTATGCTCCGAATGCCGGTGCATCCTTGTCGCGAATTGCCGTACCGGAAACTGACGCTACGTTATCCAAGCTGACTGTGGATGGACAGCTGCTTGAAGGCTTCTCGTCAGGTGTATTGAATTATACAGCATCTCTTTCAGATATGGCTGTCTTTGAAGCGGTGCCCACGCAGCCGAACGCTGTGGTCACGATCGAAGATTTGCGTGCAGCAGAGAATAAGGTAATCATTCATGTGACGGGCACGGACGGAAAGTCCAAGCTTGATTATACGGTGGAGATTGCTGAAGAACCAGTAGATCCGGAAGAGCCTGGTGAACCAGAGGAACCAACGGAACCCGGACAGCCAACAGTTCCATACGTACCTTCGCCTGGGAACCCAGCTGAAGATGCCGTTCAAAAGGTTCGTGCTTCGGATATAACCGTGAATGAGCAGGGGATAGTTCATATACCGCTACAGGAAGGAATCGAATCCATTCAATTGCCACCTCAAGTATCCGAGCTAGCGACCGGCCGCTCCGTTGTGCTGGCGAGTGACCAGTATACATTGGAAATTCCATCCGCAACGCTTGTCCAGTTGGAACAGCTTGTTTCGCAAGAGGAGCGGGAAGATGCCCATATTGTGATTCACATAGCAGGCACCGAGGAATCTAATGCACGGCAGCTGCTGCAATCGGCGATGGATGTCCATCAATCCAGCATCGTTCCTGCCTCTGAGTTGTATGGATTCACTCTATCCATCGTCACGCCAGGCGGGAAGGAAGAGATGTTAGCCGAGCACGACACCCCTGCTGTTCTAACCTTCCGAATTAGCGAAGAGATAGACCCGGAGATTACTGCTCTATATCAGATCGGAGAAGATGGGATCCTCACCTACGCAGGTGGAGTCATACAGAACGGCTGGATATCCGCGAAGGTTGCAGGAGAGGGCACCTATGCTGCGCTTGAATTCAATAAATCGTTTGAAGATGTAGCGCCTTCTCATTGGTCTTATCAAGCGATCCAAAACATGGCCGTGAGACTGATTGCCCATGGAGTGAGCGGCAATTCGTTCGCACCGAATCAAGAGATTACGAGGGCGGAATTCGTATCATTCATTTCGCGAGGACTGGGATTAAAGGCGTCTGGCAATCCGACATCTTTCACGGATGTCGATGCAGACGAGAGCTGGTATGCTTCGGATGTGTCAGCGGCCTATGAAGCGGGAATTGTGAGCGGACAAGGCGAAGGATTATTCTCACCGAATCATACGCTGACAAGAGAGGAAATGACGTTGATCGTTGTGCGCGCCTATGAATATTTAAATGGAAGTGCATGGAGAGCATCTGACGCTGCAGCGTTTACCGATCAGGATCGCATCAGTGCCTGGGCGAAGGAATCCGTTCAGGCCGCATATGAAATCGGTCTTGTGAGCGGCCGGGGCAACCAATTGTTCGATCCGAAGGGGCAGCTGACTCGCGCGGAAGCGATGCAGGTGATATACAACCTTCTGACGAAATAAATCTTATATTGGATTGGAAATCCGCTTCGCGGGTCTTAAAAGACGAGCGAAGCGGATTTTTTGTATTATGTCAGCCTAGTGATATGAATTAGCCCTTGCTTGGATCGGCCCAGCGATCGTTTGGAATGATCGGATACCATTCCGGTCGTTTCGGGTCGCGGTCGTATGCGTAGCCTCCCAAACGCACGTATTCCTCTGCATAGTAGTTCAGCTTATCGCGATCGATTTCCACACCGAGTCCGGGTTTCTCTGGGACCGCAATCGAGCCGCCTTCATATTTAAATTTGCCGCCTGCGATAATATCGTCTTTCAACTGGTGGTAGTGGGCATCAATCGCAAAAGGCATGTTCGGTACCGCGGCCCCAAGATGGATCATGGAAGCTAGCTGAATGCCGAGCTCGCCGGAAGAATGGACGGCGACGCTGTATTGGAACGTTTCACATACGGCGGCGGCTTTGTGGCATGCACGCACGCCGCCCCAAAATGTCGTATCGAGCAGGATGACATCGACGGCAGGCTGGAGTATATTATGCGCCAGCTGTTCGAAATTCACAACAACCGTGTTTGTGGCGAGGGGGAGACTTACTTTCTCCCTGACTCTTCGCATTCCGTTCATGCCCCAAGTCGGATCTTCGAGATAATCGTTGTTAAATTGCTCAATCGCTTTGGCGAATTGGATGCTTTGCTCCACGCTGTAAGCTGCATTCGGATCGAACCGCAGCCGATCCTCAGGAAAGGCGGCCCCTAAAGCTTGGTAGCATTCCAGCTCATAAGCAGGCGGGAAGACGCCGCCCTTGAGCTTATGCGTCGTAAAGCCGTGCTGCTGCTTCAAGCTACGCGTATGCTCCACCAGCTGCTCGATCGTTCGCACTTCACCAGCTCCGGAGGCTTCATCCGGATACCGAAAAAATAAGTAGCTGGCGAACGGCACCGAGTCTCTCAGCTTGCCTCCGAGCAGCTTGTAGACCGGAAGTCTGGTTTGCTTGCCGATAATGTCCAGGCAGGCGAACTCAATACTGGCCATCAGCTGTGTCCGGTTGTTGTACAGACTCGCTGTAGGATTGCAAATTTTAAATCGAAGCGCTTCCAATTGGGTGGGATCGTGCCCGATCAAGTAAGGCTTAAGTCCAGCGATGGCCATCTGGGCGCTTTCCCCGCCGCCGCCCATTTCACCGTATCCGATAAGCCCTTCATCTGTGACAACCTCTACAATCGTGCGTACAAATCGCCCCCAATGCGTGCCATTGCTGTGGCGCAGCGGGGCTTCCAGCGGTACGGTCACCGTTGTAGCTTTCAAATCTGTAATTTTCATAGCGTTCACCCGATCATTTGAAATTAAAAAAACGAGGAGGAAAAATTTTTATGATGATTTCTACGATGACCCAAAACAACTGATATGACTAATCATACTAGTATGTATTTTATGGTCGGGATATGTCATTGTCAACGATGAAATAGGGACTATGGAGCGAACAAGACAAATTATTTTGCATATATTCAGTTGAATAGCGGGATTGAAGACTGGTATGCTAGTCATACCAAAACCATCAGTGGAGGCGAACGAAGGCGATGCAGCAATATGAAGCAAAGGAACAAAAGGGATCGATCCGGGACTATGTACACGATACGCTGAAGAACGATATTATGACGCTTAGGCTGGAGCCCGGGCGATTCATATCAGAAAAAGAAGTAGTAGAAATGCTGAAGGTGAGCCGAACCCCGATTCGGGAGGCGTTCGTACGCTTATCCCAAGAGGAACTAATCGAGACGATTCCGCAAAAGGGTTCATTCATTTCTCTCATCGATATGAATCATGTCGAGGAAGCGAGATTCGTCCGCGAACAGCTTGAGAGAGCTGTTGCGAGATCGGCCTGCAGCGTACTTGAACCCGAGCAGGTGCTGCAGTTGCAGCATTTGATACTGCTGCAGGAATACTGCGCGGAGCAAAAAAACTACGAGCGCTTGTTTCAGCTGGACGAGGAATTTCATCAGGCGATATTCATCGGCTGTGGAAAGCAGCGCTCGTGGAACATGCTGCAGCAAATGAGCACTCATTTGAACCGACTCCGCATTTTACGGCTTGCATCCAATTATGATTGGGATATTATTCTCAGTCAGCATCGAGACATGGTGCAGGCGATTCGGGAGAAGGATGCGGATCGGGCAGAGCGCGTGGCGATGGAGCATCTGTCACTGGTTGTCGTGGAGAAAGAAGAGCTGGAGGAGAAATATCCAACCTATTTTAAATAAAGCCGACAGGCACGAAATTCATTGTTGAAGTAGAAAATGCTTCAGGCTATAATAATTGCAAATCATATGACTAGTATGACTAGTCATATGATTGTGCTGCAATAGCTATATCAGCTTCTGATGCATATCAGGAACGTTTAAAATGTAAGCGCAATCTTTGTTGCTTGAGAACACATAAGGGAGAGGGTGATCGGTTCATGTTGTTAGCAAACCAAGTTGCACTCATTACGGGAAGCGGCAGAGGCATTGGTGCTGCGATTGCCAGGCGGTTTGCGGCGGAGGGCGCTTCGATCGTTGTATCGAGCAGAACCGCGGAGCAAATCGAGGAGCAGGCCGCGCATATTCGCCAAGCTTACAGTGTTCCGGTTTTGGCGGTTCCATGTGATGTAAGCGACCCGGCTCAAGTACAGGCGATGGTGGAACAGGTGATACAGCATTTTGGGAAAATCGATATTTTAGTCAACTGTGCCGGCATTACGATGGTATCTCCCTCGGAGGAGCTGTCACTAGAGAATTGGCATCGCTGCTTATCGATCAATTTGGACGGCACCTTCCTCTGCTGCCAGATGGTCGGCAAACAGTGGATCAGCCAAGGGACGGGCGGCAAAATCATCAATATTACCTCGATTGTGGCACATGCGGCAATTCCCCAGCGAGCGGCCTATGCGGCAAGTAAAGGCGGCGTCATGCAGCTGACACAAAATTTAGCGGTCGAATGGGCGCCGCACGGCATCCGGGTCAATGCGATCAGTCCTGGCTTTATTCGAACGGAAATCGTTCAGGAGTTGATTGATAAGGGAATTCATAAGCCGGAAAAAATGGTTGCTCGGATTCCTGCAGGAAGATTAGGTGAAGTAGAGGACATTGCAGGACCTGCTGTTTTTTTGGCAAGCTCCTTGTCCGAATATGTGACGGGAACTATTATTAAAGCGGACGGCGGCTGGCTGGCTAACGGTTATGTTTAATTAGGGAGGAGAGCGAGGATATGGGAGAGCGGGGCAGCGGCCGCGCATATGAAGCGTGGCTCAGTTATTCGCAGCGGGGGGGTGACGTGCAAATACCGAACCCGTATAGGCAATGCTTCGAGCATATCGTGGTTGCGGAGGAAACGGATATCGTACATTCAGCCGTTGAGGAGCTTAAGCATGCGATTTCCGGTATTCTAGGTCATATGCCGACGGTCACGTCGGTCCTGGATACTCCATGCGCAATTGTTCTAGGAACGACGGAGAGCTTATCCAAGCTGGGTGGATGGATTCAGGACGAAGAAGCAGGCAAGCTGACGGATGAAGGTTATTTAATGAAGACTGTGGAAACTGAAGGAAAGCTTATCATTGCAGGTCGCAGCGATCGGGGCGTCCTGTATGGGACCTTCCATTTCATCAGACGGCTTTGTATGAATGAAGATTTATCAAGACTGAATATGGTGGAAAATCCAGCGAATGAACTTAGAATGATCAACCAATGGGACAACATGGATGGAAGCATTGAGCGGGGGTATGCCGGAAGATCCATATTTTACGATCAAAACCGCTTCACAGCAGATGAGCAGAGAATACGAGATTATGCAAGACTCCTTGCATCCACCAGCATCAACGCGATCGCAATCAACAATGTAAATGTGCATGAACGGGAAACGAAGCTTATAACGGCAGAAGACCTTCCAGACGTTGCTAGACTCGCCGGAATCTTTAGAGATTACGGAATCCGCTTATTCCTCAGCATTAATTTCGCCAGCCCGATTCAATTGGACGGAATCGATACGGCTGATCCGCTTGATCCACGTGTGCGTGAGTGGTGGAAGCGCAGAGCCGCAGAAATCTATGCGCATATTCCCGACTTCGGCGGGTTTCTGGTGAAGGCCGATTCGGAGCACAGGCCGGGGCCCTTTACATATGGCAGAGATCACGCGGACGGCGCCAACATGCTGGCGGAAGCCCTTGAACCTTATGGGGGACTCGTCATTTGGAGATGCTTCGTCTATAACTGTATGCAGGATTGGCGAGACCGTTCTACCGATCGGGCCAAGGCTGCATTCGATCATTTCCAACCGCTCGACGGTCGTTTTCACAGCAATGTAATGCTTCAAGTAAAGAATGGCCCGATGGATTTCCAAGTGAGAGAGCCGGTATCTCCCTTGTTCGGAGCGCTGAAGAAGACAAATGAGGTGCTGGAGCTGCAGATTACACAGGAGTATACGGGCCAGCAGCGGCATCTTTGTTACCTCATACCGCAGTGGAAGGAAGTGCTTGCGTTCGATACTTACGCACGCTGGAAAGGAAGTACAGTAGACCAAATCGTCAGCGGAAAGCTGTTTGGGCGTCCGCATGGGGGCATCGCAGCTGTATCGAACATCGGAAATGACGAGAACTGGACGGGACATCTGCTGGCACAGGCAAATTTGTTCGGCTTCGGGCGTTTGGCATGGGATCCCAGGTTATCGAGTGAGCAAATTACAGATGAATGGGTGCGGATGACTTTCGGCGAGGACACGGAAACAAGATCGATCATCAGCTGCTTGCTGCTTCAATCTTGGCGTACGTATGAGGATTACACCGCTCCATTAGGCGTCGGATGGATGGTGAATCCCGATCATCATTATGGACCGAATGTGGACGGATACGAATATTCCCGCTGGGGAACCTACCATTTTGCCGATCGTGACGGAATCGGCGTAGACAGGACGGTAAAAACAGGCACAGGATACACTGCTCAATACTACGAACCGAACGCGTCCATGTATGAATCACCCGAAAGCTGTCCCGATGAGCTTTTGCTCTTTTTCCATCACGTCCCTTACACGCATCCGCTGAAGTCAGGAAAAACGGTGATTCAGCACATTTACGATACTCATTTTGAAGGTGCGGAGAAAGCGGAACAGATGATTAGCGAGTGGACGAAGTTGAAAGGGAAAATCGATCACGATCGGTTCGAGCATGTACTGAAAAGACTTATTGAGCAAGCGGATCATGCCAAGGAGTGGCGCGATATCATCAATGCGTATTTTTACCGCAAGAGCGGCATTCCTGACCGGAAGGGAAGGACGATCTATTCATTTTGACCTTTTCGAAGGTCTTTTTTTTAACGCAAACAGAACGATGTAAACCGTGTAGAAAATTGGAAAAAATTAGATAAATTTAAGCAATTGGGGGTAAAGCCCTATGGTATAATTTACCTGCATTTATACCATCAGACTTCATCTGTACTTGAATAAACAAGTAAAGGAGGAACACGATCATGCGTGATCCTAAGAAATGGCTTTGCTCGGTGGCTTTAAGGGGATGGTTGCGTTCTCGGCATTCGCGATGACCGCAGCAGCAGATTCGTATGTCGGTGAAGCAGAACAAATGTTTCAAACCGTAAACAAGATTCAGGATGGGCAGCAGCAGCTGCTTTCGCAAATGTCGGAGGCCCAAAATGAAGGGAATCAAGCTCTGGCTTCTCAGCTGCATGCGCAGTTTGAGCAGAATGAACGGAATTTAGAACAAATCGGCATATCTTTCGCTCCGATCGATTTAACGAAATCGAAGCTAGATATCGAAACCTTAATGACGATGGTTCAATCTCAAAGAAGCAGTATGCTGGAAGCACAGTTAGAACAGCAAGTCCATGCGGTGAAAGAACGGAATGAGCAAATTTCTAGACTGCAGCAAGAATTAATCGCAGCTCAGCAAGCGGGGGATGAACAAAAGCTATCGGAGCTGAAGGCGAAAATCGATCAATTGAGCAATGCGAGTCAGATGGATATGATTCGACTTCAATCTCTTACGAACAAACGGAATGAAGCCTTTGAGTTGATGACCGACATGATGCGAAAGAAAGATGCAGGAGTTACAATCGAATATCATCGGAAATATGCGATGAAGATGCAGGTAGAAAGGAGCGACCGCCGCTCGTGAGCCAAGGAATAAGACGATGTCTAAAGGTGCTGACGATCGCATTCTGTTTTACTTTATGTCTCGTCTCGTTACGGATAACTCCATCGTTGGCTGAAGCAAACAACGAGGCAGCAGAAGGATCGGAACCGAAAGTCGTATCGATTGGGGCTGTTCTGCCATTAACCGGGGAACTGGCGTCGAAGGGTATGATGACAGAAGCCGCCATTCAGACGGCCGTTTCTGTAGTGAACGAATACCACCGCTGCGTTCCGGTCTGAACATCCTTCAACCGCTCCACCTCTGCACTAGACCCTGCGATAATAATTTGAATCCCTTCCTTGCGAAGCTCTTCCGCCTGAGAATGGCGCGGTGCTGTTGTAGCTGATTTTCGATTAAGCGTTACGGCTGTTGATAGCGACAGCGATCCAGACCAGTCCCTTTCAGCTGTGTTTCCGGAAGCCATCTTCGCCTATGATATTCCGTGGATGCTGGCTTCGGTGTTTGAACAGATGGAGCAGCCAGGTGATTCTGCTGAACTGAAGGAAAAGCTGATTTCGTTGTCTGAAATGTACGCAGGGGCGACTGGCTGGATGGTTTTGGACGAAAAGGGTGACCGAAAGTACTCATTATATGATATTTGGCAGCTGCAGAACGTTTCCGCTTCCTTCGAGTGGAGCCGAATAGGGGAATAAAGGAGGACACCTGGGCTGCCTGGCTATATTGTGTACGAAGAAGCCGGTAATACAGAGACGATGCTGCCGCCCCTCGATCTATTCATTGGGCCCGAAGGGGAAGTCATTGATTTGGAACAAGAGGTGAGCCGGGCGGAATTTGTTTATTTGCTTGCCAAGGCATTCGAGCTTCAGGGTGATGTTCATTTGGAGCTTCCCTTTACGGATGCAGATCGGATCGATTCCAGCGTCCGCGACGCAGTCGGGGCAGCTGTGCAGGAAGGGATTGCGGCCGGCTGGAGTGATGGCAGCTTTCGACCAGATCAACCGATTACCCGCGCAGAATTGACCGCGATGCTCGTGAAAGCACTGCAATGGCCGATTATTGAAGCGACCGCTGACAATCTGACGGGGTTTGATCAGGTGCCCAAATGGGCCGAAAGCTATGCAGCAACAGCTTCAGTCCATCAGCTATTCACTGCCGGAGAGGATGATCGTCTCGCTTTCAATGAGCCGGTCACAGGCGCAGAAACGATGCTGTTGCTGCTGCAGTCGCTGAAGCTTAAATAACGGATAAACGATAAAGGGCATGGCCAATTAGGCCGTGTCCTTTATTTTATAGTTCGATCAGAAACAAGAAGGGTGCACACCATTTGTCGGTAGGAAAATAGAAATACATGTCGAATGAAGTGTTCTAAGGTCGAGGAATCTTTACGCTGAATACCTGCATCGCTTCGTTTTACAGCAGACTCCTGATATAATAGTTTAGTCAAACAATTTGTCGAAGAGCACATTCGAATGAATCTATGAAGAATGGATCTATTTCAACGTAGGAGGCAACCCTTTTGGTATTTTCGAGTCTCGTTTTTTTATACGTATTTTTGCCGGTTTTGTTTTTGCTCTATTTTAGCTTTAAGCATACGGGCTACCGAAATTGGATATTGATTATTGCATCCTTCCTGTTCTACGCATGGGGGGAGCCGGTGTGGGTTTCGCTGCTGGCTGTAAGCGCCTTGATTGCCTATATGTCCGGGCTGTGGATTGATAAGTATCGGGGCACAGACCGAAGCAAGCTCATCCTAGCCTTATCTGTAAGTATCAACCTCCTCATGCTCATATTCTTTAAATATGTCGGCTTTCTCGTGGATACGGTAAGCGACCTGCTGCGAATGGACATCCCTTATAATGATCCGGGATTGCCGATTGGAATTTCGTTTTTTACGTTTCAGGCGATATCCTATCTGATTGACGTGTACAGAGGGGATTTGGAAGCGAAACGATCTCCAGTCAAACTGCTGCTCTACTTGTCCTTATTCCCGCAGCTGATTGCAGGTCCCATTGTAAGGTACACCGATATAGAGAAAGAAATAGACAATCGACGTGTGACGCTTTTCGGATTTAATGAAGGCATCACCCGGTTTTTGATCGGTCTAGGTAAAAAGGTCATCTTCGCCAATATGGTCGGAGAAGGCGCAACATTATTTTTGGATGGTGACCTAGGAGAGCTGTCCGTGATGGGAGCTTGGCTGGGTATTACACTGTTTGCGCTGCAAATTTACTTTGATTTCTCCGGTTACTGCGATATGGCCATCGGTTTAGGTAAAATGTTTGGCTTTACATTTCCGGAGAACTTCAAGTATCCGTACATTTCGCTTTCAGCTTCGGATTTCTGGAGAAGGTGGAATTTAACGCTGGGCAGCTTCTTCAGAGATTATGTATATATCCCACTTGGCGGGAATCGTCGTTTTTATATCAGAAACCTATTTGTCGTTTGGTTTCTGACAGGCTTGTGGCACGGTGCCAGCTGGAACTTTATTTTCTGGGGGCTGTACTTCGGGGTTCTTATTTATGTGGAGCGTATGTTCCTGCTGCGCTTGCTGAACAAGCTCCCCCGTATCGTGTCTCATGCATACTTGGTTTTGATGATGCTGTTGGGTTGGGTGTTATTTTATTTTACCGATCTCGAACGAGCGATCGACTTTTTCCAGACACTCTTTGGTCTCGGTACAGGAGGACTATATAATCTAGAGGCGTGGCTGTACATCAAGGACAATCTGTACTTGATTGCTGCCGCAGCCATTGGATCGACTCCGATCGCTCGGGTCGCCGTCAGCTGGCTGTTCAAACGAACAGCTCAAGGGTCTGCGGTTCGCAATTTAGTCGTTTCGGCGTTCAATCTGCTCATATTAGTCGTATGTACGGCGCTGCTTGTCGGCAGCACGTATAATCCGTTTCTTTATTTCCGGTTCTAGAAGGGGGGCTTAACATATGCTGAAAAACGGAAAATGGAATGTATTGTTGTTTTTGGCGCCTCTATATTTGCTGTTTATTTTGTTTTTAGCAGGGATCGGAAAAAGCGATGTTTCTGATTTGGAAATGCGCAAGCTGCAGGAAAGACCGGTATTGACATGGGACAGTTTATGGTCAGGTCAATATTTTAGAGACTATGAAAATTATGTAGCCGATCATTTCGTATTTAGAGAACCTTTTTTGAAGCTGAGCACCTTCCTAGGAGAGCTGCGCGGAGGTATAGGTGAGGAGGGGGTAGAGATCGTCTACAACAATCCGGGTCAGCAGCAGGCGCCGGCGGGCGGCGGTGAGGAGCAGGAACCGACGGAAAGCCAGCTGTTTGATAATTACATCGTCGTTGGCAACAAGGCCGTGTTCCTATATTATTATACGCCTCTGGCAGCCGAAACCTATGCGGAAACGATGAATCAGTTCCAGGCGAAGCTCGGTAAGGATATTCCGGTTTACTCATTAATTGTACCGACCTTGACGGATTTTATTGACAATCCGGATGTCCGAAAGCTGTCGCCCTCTCAGAAGGAAGCGATCCAATACACCTATGATCATTTCAATGAAGGCGTCACAGGAATCGATGCGCATGCTCTATTGAACGATCACAAGGACGAATATACGTATTTCCGAACCGATCATCACTGGATATCATTAGGTGCTTATTACGCCTATGAAGCTTTCATGAACGAGCGGGAAGAGCAGCCTGTTCCACTAGAGGATTATGAGAGCTGGTCGATCATAGACTTTTTAGGTACAACGTACAATGCGACATTGCAGCCTAAGCTTGCGGAAAACCCGGATCAGATTACGGTATATGAGCCATTCGTGGATTATGAGTACTTACGGGAGAAGAATGGGAAAATGCTGTCCGGCCAAGTAGTAGATGCGGATTATGCCAGCGATTACGGAAAGTTCGCCGTCTTTCTCGGAGGAGATTCCCCGTGGGCGGAAATCGAGACCGAAGTGGAGAATGGAAAGAGCCTGCTGATCGTGAAGGATTCGTATGCCAATCCGTTTATCCCGTTCCTGCTGCCTCATTATCAGCATATTTATATTGCGGACATGCGATATTATGAGGACGACTTGATTCAATTTGTTCGTGATTCGAACGTGGATGAAGTGCTGTTCTTGAACAGCTCTTCCGTTACATCACATACAGGGTACACAAGGCTGCTGATTGACAAGTTTGGCTTGGATATTCCTTATTAAATAAACGCCCTGAAAAGGGCGTTTTTCTTTTCCGATATGGAAATCAAATAAATCCAGAAAAATCACATTTTCATCCATTGAGGTTACAAGCCGATTACGTAATAATGATCGTGGGAGATACGAAAAATGCGGCTGTCTGATATGAAACTTAATACAGACAGCCGCAACATTGACAGCGATTACATGAAATGCGGAAAGGCCATTATATTTTCAATAGGAAGGAATGATTGCACGTGGATAAGGTCAAAATCGGAGTTGTCGGCTGCGGTCAAATTAGTAATATTTATTTGAAGAATTGTACAGGGATGTTCAGTCATATGATAGAGGTTCATGCCGTCGCTGATCTGGTGCCTGAGCTTGCACAGAAACGGGCAGAAGAGTTTGATGTGCCTCATGTATATACCGTGGAGCAGCTTATGGCAGATCCGCAAATCGAAATTGTACTGAATTTAACGGCACCTGCTGCACATGCTCTTATTAACCGACAAGCGCTTCAGGCCGGCAAGCATGTATATACGGAGAAGCCTTTCGCCTTGACGAAGGAAGATGCAGACGAGGTGCTTGCCCTCGCGGAGGAGAAAGGGCTGCGTGTGGGATGCGCTCCCGATACGTTCATGGGTGCCGGGCTGCAGACGTGCCGCAAGCTGATCGACGAAGGCTGGATTGGCACACCATATGCGGCAAGCGGGACGATCTTAATGGGAAATGCATCCGGCGGCATGCATCCGAACTTCCAAAACTTCTTAAAGCTGGGCGGCGATCCAATCATGGATATGGGTCCGTATTACTTGACGGCTCTTGTCCACTTGCTCGGTCCTGCCCGTAGAGTAACGGGATCCGCCGGTCAGCTCAATCAAGAAATTACGGTGAACAATCCGGCGTCACCGCGGTTTGGCGACACCGTTCCAGTCGAAGCGCCGACGAATGTAACGGCAACGATCGATTTTAAGAGCGGGGTCATCGCCAGCCTGCAGGCGGCGAAGGAAAGCTTCGGTTATACGCCAAGATTGGAGGTATACGGAACGGAAGGAATTCTGTACGTACCGGATCCAAACTTCTTCTGGGGACCGGTTTCCATCAAACAGCCAAACGGCGAAACGAAGGAAATCCCGCTGACGCATACATTTGCAGAAGAAAGCCGCGGCATAGGCATTGCGGATATGGCTGCAGCGATTCGTTCCGGCAGACCGCACCGGGCAAGCGGAAAGCTGGCGCGTCATATCCTTGATATTTCTCTAAGTATCTTTGAAGCGTCTCAGACCGACAGGCATGTTCACATCGCTACCGATTGCGAACGCCCAGCACCGCTTCCGCTGGGACTGAAATATAACAGTTTGGACTAATTCCATATCCGCTAGGTTTATATCCATTCCATAAATAAGAAAGGATGAAGATCAATGAAAAAATTTCCTTTAGCTCTGCAGCCGTATACGATTCGCGAGGAACTGAAATCAGATTATTTGGGATCGCTTGAGAAAGTAGCGAAGCTTGGTTATCAAGGGGTCGAATTGGGACTTCCTCCGGAAGGGATGACGATTGAGGAACAGAAAAGCCATCTGGACAAATTCGGCTTACAAGTGATTGGAAGTCACGGAAGCTTGGAAAAGTTAACGAACGATCTGGACAGCATCATCAGCTATTTGCACACCGTAGGCGGAAAATACGTAACGCTGTCCTCAAAATTCGATACGAAGCAAGAGGTGCTGGATCAGGCGAAGCAGTTTAACAGCATCGGCGAAAACTGCCGAAAGCAGGGTATCCAATTTCTGTATCATAACCATCATTGGGAGTTCGTTCAGTTTGACGGCAAATACGCGCTTGATATCTTATTGGAAGAAACAGATCCGGAACTTGTGAAGCTGGAGCTGGATACGTACTGGGTGAAGCGCGGCGGGGAAGAACCGGCACAATACTTAAGAAAGCTGAAAAACCGCTGTCCGCTGCTGCATATTAAAGATGTGGAAGCGGGAGAAGAGCAATTTTTTGCGGAAATCGGTGAAGGTATATTAGACTTTAAGGAAATTGCAGACGTTGCGGAACAGATTGGAACCGAATGGCTTGTCGTAGAGCAGGATCAATCCCGCAGACCTGTCTTCGAAAGTCTGGAAATCAGCCAACGCAATTTGGCGAAGATGGGCTTAATTGAGTAATAGAGAAGTAAGTGAGGGGTTTGAATGAGCAGAACCGAAGCGACAGATCAAATGGAAAAAGCAAAAGGGGAGCAGGTGTCTTCACAAGTGCAGGATACGGTGCAGCCAAATCCTCATATTTTGCTTCCTAAAATCAACGTGGTTGGCGATGTGGTGAAGAAAAGTGGTACAGGGCTCGGCCCGCGCCAAATCGGAGATTACGAGCTGCTCTACTTCCCAGACAGCACCAGAAGCGTTTACTGTGTTGAGGATCGAGCTTATACTCTGAGCGAGCCGTGCTTTGTTGTTACCCGCCCCGGCGAGCAGCACACTTATGCGTATGATCCAATTCAGCCATCGCGCCATCTGTTTATCCATTTTGATTTTTCAGACCCTTCTTTTAAGGATCATCCGCCGTGGCCGATCCTGCAGCAGGGCGGCCCCAGCTATTTCCCCATCGAAGGGGATCTGCTTTTCGGGATGATGAAGCAAATCTTATATATTGCTTATGCGTATCCGAATCGGCTGCAGCAGCGGGGAAGCACGCTTCTATTAGCCCTGCTGGAGGAGATCAGCGGAACCGTAACCGAACCATCGCCGGCGGAGCAAGCGATCGGTATCCCTCCGCAAATTACGAGGGCGCTTGAGTATATCGAACAGCATTTGAGCGATCCAATCACGGTCGATGGCTTAGCGCATGCGGTGGGCTGGACACATGAGCACTTTTCCCGTACGTTCGTACGTCACATCCGCCGGACGCCAAGGGAGATGATCATCCAACGCCGCATCGAGCGTGCATGTCAGCTGCTGTTATATAGTGATGAGAGCATCAAGGATGTAGCCTTTGCCGTCGGTTTTAACGATGAGAATTATTTCAGCCGAGTGTTCAAGACGGTCAAAGGGATGACGGCGACGCAGTTTAGAAAGAAATATTTCAATCACAGCTATCGGGATCTGTATCCGGTGAAAAAAGGCGATTCCTTGTATCCAATGAACTGGATCTTCGTTCAGCCCTAAGTAAGGATGACTGGCGTTAAGACCAGATCAAGTCCCTGATTAGCATGCATTCCATCATTTTCAGCCGTCGCATCATATGAGAAATGGGGGAGGAAGCGAATGAATCAAACCAATCAAATTCGAGTTGGACTTATTGGCTATGGCTTTGCCGGACGCACGTTTCATGCACCGGTCATCACCACCGTTCCACAGCTGAAGCTCGCCAAAATTGTCCAACGAACCGGGAATACATTGAAGGAGCGCTATCCTTGGGTGGAGATCGTACGTGACGTTCAAGATTTGTATCAGGATGAAACCATCGACCTAGTCGTCATTACAACACCGAGCACGAATCACTTTGAATTTGCCAGGGATGCGCTTGCGGCAGGAAAGCATGTCATCGTAGAAAAACCGTTTACGACGACGACGGCCGAGGCGGATGAACTGATTCGATTGGCCAAGGAAAAGGGAAAAGTACTCAGCGTATTCCATAATCGAAGGTGGGACGGGGACTTTCTCACGCTAAAGGAGATCGTCCAGCAGCAGCTTCTAGGAACGGTGAAAGAAGCGGTATTCCAGTGGAACGGGTACAGACCATTGGTGAACCCGGCAAGGTGGCGTGAAAGCGCCGAGAAGGGATCGGGTACGTTTTACGACTTAGGCGTTCATTTTCTGGATCAAGCGTTGAATCTATTCGGCGTTCCGGCAGCGATCGACGCAGATATTCGAAAGCAGCGGGACGGAGCGGAAGCAGACGATTATTTCGATGTGCAGCTGATGTACAACGACGGACTTAAGGTCCGCTTGAAGTCGTCCATGCTGGTGCGCGAGCCAGAGCCTCGATATGTGCTGCACGGAACGAAAGGCTCTTTCGTGAAATACGGCATTGATCCACAAGAGGCGGCTCTCATAGCCGGGCAAACTCCTGATGCGGTGAATTGGGGCAAGGAAGCGCCGGAGCTGTGGGGGAAGCTGAATACGAATGTAGGCGCGCTTCATATGGAAGGGCGCATTGAGACCCATGCAGGCTGCTATCCTGCTTACTTTCAAAACGTCGCGGAGCACATACTTGGCCAATCTGAGCTTGCTGTGAAAGCAGAAGAGGCTCGGATGACGATTCGCTTGATCGAATTGGCATACCAAAGCGCCGCGGAACAAAAAACGATCATCGTCGATATGCAGTAGAAGTTTAGGCTGCTGCGAACGCTCCGGCCACGGTGCCGGAGCTTTTCATTTAGAACCATGAAACAACAATAAATAGAGGCAGGTGCACCCGAAATGATGTTTCCTTTTCAAACGGCATTGAACGCATCCACACTGTTTCCCTTCCAATTAGATGTGAAGGAACAAATTCGCATCGCCGCGGAAGCGGGGTACGAAGGTATTGAATTGTGGGTGAGAGATATCGAAGCCTTCTTGGCAGGAGGCGGCACGGTACAGGAGTTATCAAAGTATATTTCGGATACAGGAATTTCACTAGTGAATGCGATCGCTTTTTTCAAATGGGCAGATGCCGATAAGGAAGAGCGTAAAAATGGATTTGAACAGGCGAAGCGAGAGATGGAGATGCTCGCACAGTTAGGCTGCGATGCCGTAGCTGCTCCCCCTTTCGGGAACGTTGAAGGTGTAACGCTGGAGGAGATGGCGGACTGTTTTGCGGAGCTGGCAGCGATCGCGCACGGCATTGGCATTCAGCCGTATTTGGAATTTTGGGGAAGAGCGAAACAGCTGTCTACCTTGAAGGATGCGATTCAAGTCGCCAAGCTGAGCGGTGTTCCGGATGCAGCGATTTTGGCCGATCCATTCCATATGTATACCGGGGGCAGTAGAGTAGCCGACTTCAAACAATTAGACGGCATCCGCATCGGGATCGTTCATGCCAACGACTATCCATCAGCACCGCCGCAGGATGTCATCGCGGACAAGGATCGTGTATTTCCCGGTGACGGAGTCGCGCCGCTGACTGAGCTTACGCAGCTGCTCTATGAGCAGGATTACCGCGGTTATTTGTCCCTTGAGCTGTTTATTACGGACTATGGCACACAGTCTCCACTCGATGTGGCCTTACACGGCTTGGAGCGGATGAAGACAGCATTTACGCTGAAGGACTGAAGGAGATCACGTGAGAAAGAAACCATATACATCGGCCGTCAAGCTTTCCTTGTTTGCCATCACATGGCCGATTTTTATTGAATCGGCGCTGCAAATGCTGATGCGCACGTCCGATACGTTCATGCTGAGCCGATTGTCTGACTCCGCTGTCGCTGCGGTCGGTGTCGCCAATCAGCTGATCATGTTTACGATCTTGATTTTTAATGTCGTCTCTCTTGGTTCCTCCGTCGTCATTATGCAGTATCTAGGAGCTCGAAAAACAGACGAAATCGGTCAAATGGCAGCGACAGGCATCGCACTCAATTTCATATTCGGCTTGCTGATGAGTCTAATGATTACAATTTTCAGCGGTCCGCTGCTAAGGATATTCGGATTAGAGACCGAGTTATTGAAGCAAGCCCAAACTTTCTTGTATATTGCGGGAGGGGCATTGTTCATACAGGCGCTCCTCATTGCGGTCATTGCCATTATTCAAGCTCATGGTTATACGAAATTTACGATGTTCGTAACGATTGGGATGAACGCACTTAATATTTTGGGGAATTACGTCTTTATTTATGGCGCTTGGGGCTTTCCGCAGCTGGGAATTACAGGGGTTGCGATCGCTACGGCCTTTAGTCAATTGGCTGCGCTGATTATGAACCTTATCGTCTTGACGAAGGTCGTTCATGTACGGATGAAATGGAAGCAGCTCTTTCACTTTAGACGAGATCATGTCGGCAAAATGCTGAAGGTGGGGCTTCCATCATCAGCAGTAACGATGTCTTACTCGATCAATCAGCTGGTGACAACCGCAATCATCGCAACGCTTGGAGCCGAAATGCTGGCGGCTAAAATATATACATCCAACATTCAATTTATGGTGACGATCCTCGTTATATCCATTGGGAAGGGCATGCAGATCATGGTCGGCCATCTCGTAGGCGCGGGGGAACTGGAAAACGCATATACACAGGTTTTCCGAAATTTAAGACGGAGCATGATCATTACGCTGTCCGCCGTGGCGATCATCTTTGTATTTAGGGTGCCCCTGCTCCACTTGTTTACCGGGAATTCAGCCATCGTCTCGATTGGGGCAACGCTGCTTCTGATGTCCTTTCTGCTGGAGCCGGGTAGAAACTGCAATGTCATTATCGAGAAATCGCTTCAAGCGGCAGGGGATGCACGGTTTGCGATGCTGACTTCTATTATTGTCACTTGGAGCTTCAGCGTACCGCTGACATACTGGCTTGGGATCCATATGGATTATGGGATGGTCGGGATTTGGGCAGCCTTTATCGTGGATGAATGGCTGCGGGGCATCATCCTCTGCTGGCGTTGGAAGAGTAAAATTTGGGAAAGGAAATCACTGGTATCTTCAAAGCAGAAAGTAACGGTGTAAAGGTGCAAGCGGATCAAGAAATGCTCCTCTCCACAAATTTGTACATTTTTTGATCAAAAATTGAACAAAATTTGAACAAATCCGATCGAATTGTGTTATAATGGTGACAGGAAAGCACTTACAAACGAATCGGGAGTGTTGAGCATGACGACCAAAACAGCTGCGGCAAATAGAAACCAGAGAAGTGAGCGGGATGTCAATCGGCTCGTACGAATTATGACGGGTGCGGCTTGGATTGCTTTAGGCTTTGGATTGCTGCTCAGTTTAATGAATCTTCATCATTTTAGTGATCGGAATACGTCACTAATGGTCGGTATCGGCTTTATGGTAGGCAGTGTTCATATTTATGTCATTCGCACCGCTATTGATCTGGTGCATCGTCGGGAAGAGAAGATGGAAGAAGCAGAAGGGCAGCTCCATTAAGAGAATGAACGGAGCCCTATCATAGATGGATACCCGGAACCCCCTTTAAGACCGTGTCTTGAAGGGGGTTTTTTGCTGCCGAGAAAACACATTTGTCGTTTCGGTGAAAACTTTTTTACAGAAAAAAGTCGACTTCTTGACGTATTTGTTAAGTCCGCAGATAAATATCACTTAATCTGTTATCTTAGGATTACAAACACCGCGTCTGAGCGTAACAAGCGAATAGATCAAGGTGGGACTACTTAGGGGAGGATTGACATGAAACAACCGAAAAAGGCATTCCGCTATGCACTGCCCTTATTATTCGTGCTAATGATTACGTTGTTGTCCGGATGCAGCGACATCATGGTCATGGACCCGAAGGGGCCGATCGGGGAAAGCCAAAAGGACCTTATAATTCAGACGATGATTTTGTGCGGCATTATTTTAGTTCCGGTACTTGCACTTGCGGCCTATATTGTTTTCCGTTATCGAGATAAACCAAACAGTAAAGCTACGTACAAGCCGAATTGGTCTCATAACAATACGCTGGAAGCCGTATGGTGGGGCATCCCGATTGTAGTCATTATAATCCTTGCCGTCATAACCGTGCGAGGAACGTATGCGCTTGAGCCTTCCAAGCCGATCGAATCGGAAAAGGAAACGCTGGTTATTCAAGCGACATCATTAGATTGGAAATGGCTGTTTAAATATCCTGAGCAAGATATTGCTACGGTAAACTACGTACAGATTCCGGAAGATGTTCCTATTCGTTTCGAGCTGACGTCCGATGCACCGATGAATTCGTTCTGGATTCCGCAGCTGGGCGGTCAGATGTACACCATGTCCGGCATGGCGATGAAGCTTCATCTGCAGGCAGATGAGCAGGGCGTATACTATGGTTCCGGAGCAAACTTCAGCGGCGAGCACTTTGCGGATATGAATTTTGAAGTTCATGCAACCTCGCAGGAAGAATTTGATCAGTGGGTGGAAGAAGTGAAGGCGACGGGCGAGCCATTAACAATGGAGGGCTACGAAGCATTGGCCGAGCCAGGCACGTCAGAGCCGCAGTTCTATTCTACTTTCCCAGAAGGACTGTTCGAGAAAATCGTAACGAAATATACGGTGGATGGACATGGTGCCCACAGTGGACACGGTGCAGTAGAAGCAGATGACGCTGAGGCGGAAGAAGCCGATGCTGAGATGAATCATATGGATCATGAATCGATGGATCAACAAGAAAATGAAGCTGAAGCTGCAGTGTCTGATGAACACGCAGATCATCATTGAGAGGAGGCCCCTTCATGCTGGATAAAATCAAGGATTTTGCATCCGAGTTTTTTGTCACTGGCGATCCGCTGATCTTGGGAGCGCAGGTTAGTATTGCGCTAGCCATGGTGGCGATCGTGTTCGTGCTGACGTACTTTAAGAAATGGGGCTGGCTGTGGCGCGAATGGCTGACCACAGTCGATCATAAAAAAATTGGTATTATGTATATTATCTGTTCCATTTTGATGCTGTTCCGCGGAGGCGTAGATGCGCTCTTAATGCGGCTGCAGCTGGCAATGCCTGAAATGGAATTTCTGCATGCCGACCATTATAATCAGATCTTTACGACACACGGCGTCATTATGATCTTCTTTATGGCGATGCCGCTCATGTTCGGTTTGTTCAATATTATCGTACCGCTGCAAATCGGAGCAAGAGACGTGGCTTACCCGTTCTTGAACTCCTTAAGCTTCTGGATGTTCTTCTTCGGAGCGATGCTGTTCAACGTATCGTTCGTTATCGGGGGATCTCCGGATGCGGGCTGGCTCGCATATCCACCGTTATCGGAATTGTCCCATAGTCCTGGTGTAGGCCAGAACTTCTATATATGGGGAATTCAGATTTCAGGGATCGGAAGCTTGGCGACAGGAATCAACTTTATCGTCACGATTCTGAAAATGCGTGCGCCAGGCATGAAGCTGATGAAAATGCCGATGTTCAGCTGGTCGGTTCTGTCTTCCTGTGTCACGATTATTTTCGCCTTCCCGATTTTGACGATTACACTGGTATTATTATGGCTTGACCGTTTTGCCGGAGCACACTTCTTTACATTAGACGGCGGCGGCAATCCGATGATGTATATTAACCTGATCTGGATGTGGGGTCACCCTGAGGTATATATTGTCGTACTTCCTGCGTTCGGTATTTTCTCGGAGGTTGTCGCGACATTCTCTAAAAAGAAATTGTTTGGATATAAATCGATGGTCTTTGCTCTGATGAGTATTAGTATCGTCTCCTTTACGACTTGGGCGCATCACTTCTTTACGATGGGCTCCGGAGCGAACGTCAACGCGTTCTTCGCTGTGACGACCATGATTATTGCCATCCCGACCGGGGTGAAAATATTTAACTGGCTGTTTACGATGTATCGAGGGCGCATCACCTTTTCGACGCCAATGATGTGGTCGATTGCCTTCATTCCGTGCTTTGTCGTCGGCGGGATGACGGGGGTTATGCTTTCGGTAGCTCCGGCTGACTTCCAGTTCCATAACAGTTACTTCCTGATTGCGCACTTCCACCAAGTATTGATCGGTGGTGTTGTGTTTGGTTACTTCGCAGGCTTGTATTACTGGTGGCCTAAGATGTTTGGCTTCAAATTGAATGAGCATCTAGGTAAATGGGCATTCTGGTTCTGGAATATCGGATTTTATGTCTGCTTCATGCCGCAGTACGTTGTCGGCTTGGACGGTATGACCCGCCGGACTTATACGTACGATTTTGATATGGGCTGGGGGTCGCTTAACCTCGTATCTACGATCGGTGCGTTCTTGATGGGGCTTGCGTTCATCTTCCAAGTATGGCAGATTGCATACAGCATTAAGCATCATAAGAAAGAAACGTCAGGTGACGCTTGGGATGGACGTACATTGGAATGGTCCATACCATCTCCGGCGCCTGTATACAACTTTGCGGTTCTTCCGAAAGTGGATGAAATTGATGATTGGTGGGAGAAGAAGCAAAAGCTGGGGGGAAAGGCTCCAGCTGCCGCTTCAGAATCACAATACGAACCGATTCATATGCCGAAGAACTCCGGACTTCCATTTATCAAATCGGCGCTCTGGTTTTTTGCCGGATTCGGCTTCGTATGGGAATGGGCTTGGCTTTACATTCCTGCGATGATCGGTGTACTGATCTGCATGATTGTACGGCAGTTCTCGTACGATACGGATTATTACATTCCTGTCGATGAAGTGAAGAAAACGGAAGCCGCGACAAGGGGGTTGACGGTATAATGGCACAATCTACAGCACACGGAGCGCATGACGCTCACGCACATGAGCATCACGATCATGAATCGCTGAAGACGTTTGGCTTTTGGATCTTTCTGATTACGGACTTGATTATGTTCGCTACATTGTTTGCGACATATATGGTTCTTCGAAACAATACGAGCGGCGGTCCTACGGGAGAAGAGCTGTTCTCGATGCCTGGAATTATCGCCTCAACCTTCATTTTGCTGACCAGCAGCTTTACGAGCGGATTGGCCGTACTGGCGATGAATAAGGGACAGAAGAATCAAATGCTCGGCTGGTTGATCGTAACAGCATTATTAGGGGCTTCGTTTATTGGATTGGAAATCACAGAGTTTAGGCATCTGGTGCATGAAGGGGCAACGATAAGTACGAGTGCGTTCTGGTCTGCATTTTACGCTCTGGTCGGTGCCCATGGCTTGCACGTAACGATCGGTTTGTTCTGGATGATCGGACTCATGCTCCAGCTTAAACAACGCGGCGTTACGCCGGTGACGAAGCGCAAGGTTGACGTTCTCAGTTTATATTGGCACTTCTTGGACGTCGTATGGATTTTCGTATTTACGTTCGTATATTTGATGGGGGTGATGTAAGATGGCACAAACGAATTCGTCTTCGCAGCATACCCATGGTGAATCTCATGGATCGCTCAAGTCATATGTCATCGGATTTTTGCTTTCCATCATCTTAACGATTATTCCGCTCGTTGTCGTGTTGAATGACATGATGGGCCGTACGGCAAGCCTCGTGGTGATGCTTGGGGCAGCGATTTTGCAGTTCGTTGTTCAGCTCGTATTCTTCATGCACCTGAAAGAAGGGGAGAATGCGCGGTGGAATATGATGGCGCTGCTGCTTGGCATTATCATCTTACTGCTCGTCGTAGTCGGTTCGATTTGGATTATGACCTACAATGCGGTAGCCCATTAATGGAATAGATTAAGGAAGAGCCCCTCGTGCTTTGAAAAAGCAGCGAGGGGCTCTTCGGTGTTTACAGGTTTGTTGAGATACTGCAGCGGGCGCACATCGGTCGAAAGAGGTACGCCCCCATTTGCTTGCTGCATGCCGATAGGCTGTCTTTTATAGTTTCCGCAGCTTCCAAATGACGCTTTGGAAGTCTCCGGTCAGCCGAGGCACCGCCAAACCGGCATACATCAGTTCATCGCCGCCTGCGGATCCCTCCTCACCTTCAATCGTATAATCCGCGTTCGGATCAAGACCTTTCAAACGCAAAGTGGAGAGAGGCTCATTCGGCTGTGCCAGCACTTTGAAGTATGCGATTAATGCTTCGCTCAAATCTTGGGACACGAACATCCACGCGGCTTCGTTGCCCTCGAATGGGCTGAGCAGGCGGTAATAGGTGCCGAACTGGATGAGAGAGCGATTCTCCTTATAGAAGTCGACCTGCTGCTTGACCAGTTCCTGTTCTTCTTGACTAAACTTCGTTAAGTCCAGCTCATAGCCGAAATTGCCGGACAGCGCGACATCGCCTCGCATTTTGAGCGAGGTGATACGGTGTACCTGGTGGTTCGGTACGGCCGAGACGTGCGAACCCATCGTACTGACGGGATAGACGAGACTGGTGCCGTACTGAATTTTAAGCCTGGATACGGCATCCGTATTGTCACTCGTCCAGGTTTGCGGCATGTAGTGGAGGATGCCGGGATCGAAACGACCGCCGCCTCCGGAGCAGCTCTCGAACAAAATGTGCGGGAAACGGGTCGTGATTTGTTCCATCACCTGGTAAAGACCCAGCATGTACCGATGTGCCGTTTCACGCTGTCTTTCGGGAGGGAGAGCGGCGGAACCGATCTCTGTCATATGCCGATTCATATCCCATTTCACGTAAGTAATCGGTGCAGAGGACAGAATGTCGGTCATCATCTGAATGATGGCGTCGCAAACTTCCTTGCGTGAAAAGTCGAGAATGAGCTGACCCCGTCCGGTTGATCTGTGGCGATGCGGGACGTGAAGACACCAGTCGGGGTGTTTGCGATACAGCTCGCTGTCCTCGGAGACCATTTCCGGTTCGAACCATAATCCGAACTGCATGCCAAGCTCTTTAACACGGCGAACCAAATCCTCAAGTCCATCCGGCAGCTTGCTTCGGTCTACGAACCAGTCACCGAGAGAAGTCGTATCATCATCGCGATGTCCGAACCAGCCGTCATCCAGCACGAACAGCTCCAGCCCAAGCTCTCGGCCTTTGCTGGCAATGTCCACAATTTTATCTGCTGTGAAGTTGAAGTAGGTTGCTTCCCAATTGTTGATCAGAATCGGCCGCGGCTCGTCGCGGAATGCTCCCTTGCAAAGACGCGTTCGGTACAATTCATGGTATGTTCTCGACATGCCGCCAAGCCCGGTATCGGAATACACCATCACGACTTCGGGAGTTTGAAAAGTCTCACCCGACTCCAGCAGCCACGAGAAGTCAAAAGGGTTGATACCGATGGACACGCGCGTCGTATGGAATTGATCCACCTCAATGTTGGCTGCGAAATTTCCGCTGTATACGAGACTGAAGCCGTACACCTCACCATGATCCTCCGTGGCGTCTCTTCTTGCTAAAGCCAGGAACGGATTATGCTGATGGCTGCTTGCGCCGCGGCGGCTTTCGAAGCCTTGGTTTCCTGGAATGAGCGACCGTCTGAACAAGTTTCTTTCATTGCCCCAAGCACCAGACAGCTGTATTAGATCCATCTGATCATCACGAAAATCGACACTTGCACTGAGTGCTCGAAGCAGCTTGATCGGATGCTCACCTCTATTCTCGAAATGGACCGACCGGGTGATGACATTAAAATCATGGTAGACCGTATACTGCAGAATGCACTTTAAGCCGAGAAATTCGTCCCACAGTTCAATCTCCAAGCTGTCCGCTTCGGATGAAGACTCCACATAAGTTGCGGGCAGACCTTCGAGCTTCGGTTTACCAGCGAAGATGCGATGGTTTTTGTACCTGAGATCGGAGATCGTCGATCCACCTGCCGCTTGAATTTGATAGGCGGGTATACGGAAGTCCGAATTGCCGTATGCCGGATATTCTTGGGGCAGTGTGTCTAATGAAAAGCTTCGGTCTCCATGAATCGGGTTCGGTGAGAACGCCCTGTCCAAGAACCGAATCGGATTAGAATTGCGGAACTGCCTTAATTTTTTTCCGAAATACAAATGGGCCAAGTAGCCTTCTTTTACAATCTGAAGCACATAGCTAATATCCTTGGCGGTTAAATGAAATGCTCGAAGCTGTTCATCAAATACAATTCCCATAACGATGACTCCTTTATGAATAAAGATAACTGCATTTCCAATCTAGCCTGTGCGTGACGTCTGCTGTTAAACGATGCGGTCTAATACTCATCTTATCGGAACAATGAAGCACCTGCAATCGCTTACTTGCTACTGGGGGGGATCAGCTCTTGATGCCGCTGAGGGATAGGTACATATTAGCATTGACAGCTGCAAACGAATGGGTATGATAAGGGAAGAGTTTCTCATTTCACTTTCCAATGAGGTGTCGCTTAAATGACCGAATCATCAAAAAAAATATCGTTAGCGGAAGCAGCGAAGCAAATGCTTGCTCAAAAAAAGCAGGCACAAGCCACGGCAGCAGGTCAACAAGGCAAGCATCAAAAAAGCAGCAATCAGACGATGAAAAGTCAACTCACCAAGAAACCGAACAATCAAAGAAAGCGGATGGGCGTGTAATCTCATCCCGGTCATAATGACAGGAGGCCAACGAATCGTGTTTTTTATGAACACATTTAGATTCGTTGGTTTTTTATGATAGAGGTTGATTTATATGATTACGCTGTCATTGCGAAGCTTCGCAAAAAGTGATTGAAACATGCCTCATCGAAATGATATAGTAGTCAAATAGGAAAAAGGAACTATACATACATATTGAAAATTGACAGCAGGAAAATGACTATAAGGCTGCCATGTTGGAAGATGGACTGACTGAACCGATGAGGTATCTATGCTCTGTTCGATTCGATGAAGCCCAAAGGGCTTTTTTTTTATCGAGTTTTTTTGTCGAATTCAGTAAAAATATGTCGGTAATGTAAGAGTTGAAAGGGAAAAATCAATCACTGTCCATCTCGTGTTGCATGGGGTTAAATTCTTATGGCTAACCGTTTTTAAAGAAATATATACATAACAATTTACATCACAGAAAGGGAAGGACATCTATGAAAAAACTAAAAAACATCAAGTGGTCGAGGCATTTTAATATCCGTACCCGGCTTATTATTGCATTTGTATTTATTTTAATCATTCCCACGATCATTATTTCCGTGACTTCTTACCAGACCGCAAAGAATAAAATTGAAGAGCAAATGATTGGCGCAGCGGAGGAGAATGTGACTCTATTGGATGAGCTGCTGCAAAATTATATTCAGAGCAAGGTTGGAGATGTCAAATTGATTTCCGATTCGATCTCAGCGGAAGAGATTACAGCTGAACGGGAAGGATCGAATATTGGAGTAAATTCAGCTGTCAGCATGGAGATTGATCGCTACCAAAAAATTCATCCTGAGGTCGAAGCCGTTGTTATCGGTACGGATACGGGATTGTCATTGCTTTCGAATCGAGATATAAAGCTTCCGCCCGATTTCGATCCGCGAACAAGATCATGGTATACCGAGGCCGTGGCACAGCCCGGTGAAGTGATTGTTACGTCGCCTTACGTATCCCAAGGTTCTGGCAATCTAGTGGTAACTTTAGCTGCAACGACAGCAGATGGATCTGGTGTAGCCGCGGTGGATATTCTGATGAATGAATTTCAAACAATCGCAGGCAGTGTAAAGATTGGAAACGAAGGATATGTCTACATTTTGGATGAAAATCGAAATTACGTCGTGCATCCAACAGCGGAGATCGGTACGGAGGCTTTAAAAAATGTGCAAAATGACAACTTGTACTTAAGCCATTCCGGAACGTTTGAATATATTTTTAAAGATGGCACACCGAAGAAAATGGCCTTTGTGACGAATGAGCTGACAGGCTGGAAGCTTGCCGGAACGTTCTCTGTCAGTGAAATTAATGATGAATCCTCAACCATCGTGGATGTGACCATGCTTGTGCTCGGTATTTCGTTCGTCGTGGGTATTTTACTGATCTTTTTGATCATTCGTTCCATTCACCGACCATTAAAGACGCTTGTCCAAATTTCGAAAAAGGTCAGTGAAGGAGACTTAACGCAGAAGCTGCAGCTGAATTCCCATGATGAATTAGGACAGCTTGGAACGAGCTTTAACGGGATGATTGAGTCGCTTCTCCAATTGATTACGGAAGTGAATGACAAATCGGAGCAGCTTGCGGCTGCCTCACAGCAACTAGCGGCGGGTGCGGAGCAAAGCAGCAAGACGAATGAACAAATCAGCGATATGATCCAGCAGGTCGCCGAAGGGACCGAAAGCCAAGTTGGATATGTCGAGAAGACCTCCGGTGTGATCGGCAGTCTGGATCAATCGGCGCAGCAAATTGTGGAGCAAACCCAACAGGCGGCTGACGTTTCCGTTGATGCATCTCAGAAATCCGAGAAAGGCCGCGTGGTCATTGAAGAAGTAGTTCGGCAGATGGAAACCATGAATGTGATCGCGGGTGAGCTGTCCAATGAAATTGAGCAGTTAGGGAAGCAGTCCAGAGAAATTGGAGAAATTACAGGTGTCATTACGGGTATTGCGAACCAAACCAATATGCTCGCACTGAATGCCTCCATTGAAGCGGCGAGGGCTGGGGAACATGGCAAGGGCTTCGCCGTCGTAGCCAGCGAGGTGCGTAAGCTGGCGGAGCAGACGACAGGATCGGCGGATCAAATTTCAGAGCTGATCGGCAGCATCCAAAATAGGACGCAGAAAGCCGTCGAATCAGTGCAGATGGTTACATCTAAAATGCGGGAAGGCAAGGATGTAGCTTATACCGCGGGAACTTCATTCGCGGATATCCAGCAGCGAATTTTTGAGGTTTCCGGACAGTTAAGAGAAGTGTCTGCGTCCTCTAAGGAAATGACGGAAGAAATGAAAAATGTCGTCACTGCGATTGATTCTGTTATCCGTATTTCAGAACAGACCTCGGCGGGAATGCAGAACGTTTCCGCATCGACAGAGGAACAGCTTGCCGCTTCGCAAGAAATTACGGCTTCTGCCAATTCCTTATCCAAGATGGCAGAGCAATTGCAGGAGGTCATCAGCAAATTTAAAATATAATGAAGGAAAGCAAAATTCAACATGCAGCACCGGAAACGGTCTCTCCACTTAGAGGCCGTTTCCTTTTTTGTCCAGCCATGGACGGTAGCCGTTTTTGTCCGCACAATGTTACTATTAGTAGAGAAGATCACAAACCTGCATGGCGAAAGGGTGCGAGACCCGCACCATTGCCAGCTTTCATAGAACGATAGAAGTTGGAGGAACCCGATGATTGCTAAAGCGAGGGAGCATTTAAAGAAGTATTTTGGCTATGAGCAGTTTAGAAAAGGACAGGAGCAGCTTATAGCGGCTATATTGGATCAAAGGGATGCATTGGGGGTTATGCCGACCGGAGCGGGGAAATCGGTATGCTACCAAATTCCGGCATCGATTCTTCATGGAGTCACGCTTGTGATTTCACCGCTCATTTCATTAATGAAGGACCAGGTTGATACGCTGAATCAGATTGGTATTCCGACGACACTGATTAACAGCTCCTTATCGGCAGAGGAAGTAGACCAGCGCTTTAAGGAAATACGGGAAGGGCATTATAAGGTACTGTATATTGCTCCGGAGAGGCTCGATTCGGGCAGATTTATTCATATGCTGAAACAGATTCATGTTCCTCTTATTGCTGTGGACGAGGCGCACTGCATTTCGCAGTGGGGGCATGATTTCCGGCCAAGCTATTTACATATCAGTAAGCTGGTGCAGAGCATTGAGCCAAGACCGGTAATCGCCGCGTTTACGGCTACGGCAACCGATAAGGTCAAGGACGATATCGTCCGCTGCTTAGGTTTATTAGGTCCGGAAAGAGTCACAACTGGCTACGCACGAGATAATTTGACCTTTTCCGTTTATAAAGGAATAGACAAACGGAAGTTTATCTCAGACTATGTGAAGCACCGTCAGGAGGAATCCGGCATCATCTATGCTTCGACGCGCAAAGAAGTGGATGACTGCCATCGTTATTTGACAAGACTCGGAATCAAGGCAGGAAAGTATCATGCGGGATTAAGCGATACGGAGCGGATGGAAAGCCAGGAGCAGTTTTTATATGACGATATTCGCGTCATGGTAGCGACCAATGCGTTTGGGATGGGAATCGATAAGTCCAACGTTCGTTACGTCATTCATTACAACATGCCGAGAAATCTGGAAGCTTATTATCAAGAGGCGGGAAGAGCAGGCAGAGACGGTGAGCCTGGGGAATGTATTCTGCTGTACGCTGCTCAGGATACGGCGACGCAGAAATATTTAATTGAAATGTCGGATGCGGATACGGAACGTAAGACGCAGGAATACAACACATTGAATACGATGGTCGAGTACTGTCACACACCGGACTGCCTGCAGAAATATATCGTACGTTATTTTGGCCAAGAGGAGTTTGAGCCATGCGGCAAATGCAGCAGCTGTACGGATGAACGGGATCTCAGCGATATCACGATCGAGGCGCAAAAAATATTTTCATGCGTTTTCAAGATGAACCAGAGGTTCGGCGTGACGCTGACCGCCAAAGTACTCAAAGGCTCACAAGATAAAAAAGTAAAACAGTTTGGCTTTGACCGCATCTCAACCTATGGTGTGATGAAGGAGTATACGGAGAAGGAAATTGTGCAGATGATTCAGGTGCTGACCGCTGAAGGGTACCTGAAAATGTCGGATTCACAGTATCCGGTCATTTCGTTGACGACGAAAGTAAAACCGGTGCTCTCGGAACAGGAGAAAGTGTATCAGAGACTGATGAAGACCCCAACAGATGCGCCTTCGTACATTTCTTCATGGAGCCAGGCTTTATTTGAGGAGCTGAGGCTTTTAAGAAAATCCATTGCAGAACAGGAGAAAACGCCTCCGTTCACCATTTTTCACGATGCTACGCTGCGTGAAATGTCGGAGATGGCTCCTACTTCGGAGCACGCTTTTATGGAGATTAAAGGCGTGGGGGAACGAAAGTTTCAGAAATACGGCCGATCATTCTTATACTGCATTCAGCAATTTCTGGACGAGCATGAGCCTGAATAAGCACTCTAGTCAAAACCTGAAAAAGTGCAGGCCAAATATGACCAATTATTAGGTTGTTCGTATAGGGTTGGAAATCTTGTATGGTCGCAGCCGATTCGTATGAGTTATGTTCAATTTAAAGTCTAATAGACATTGATGATATGACGTAAGGCTGCCCATTCGGGCAGCCCTTCCTTTGATGAACCAGCTCGCCTTCCTAATATTTCTTATCGTAATCAACTACATTGCGGGAAGGGATGCGGTTTTGGATATAAGCCTGCAGGTTTTCGATGAAGATATCGGTCGCCCGTTCATGATAATGCTCGGATAACCCGCCAATATGCGGTGTAATGATGACATTGTCCATTTTCCACAGCGGATGTCCTTCCGGCAGCGGTTCAGGATCGGTGACATCGAGTCCGGCTCCGGCAATTTGACCGGATTGAAGCGCTGCGGTGAGTGCTGCTGTATGGACGCTGGGTCCACGGCCAACATTAATGAAATAAGCGGTTTTCTTCATCAGTGCAAATTGTTCTTCCCTAAACAGATTTTGAGTTTCTTCGGTAAGCGGCAAAATATTGACGACAAAGTCGCTTTGCATCAGTACTTGTTCCATTCCGTTCATGTCAAACATTTGGTCAACATAGGGCTGCTTCTGTCCCGAACGGCGGACGCCCAACGTTTTCATTCCGAATGCTTTGCCAATGCGCGCCACTTCCACGCCAATTTCTCCGGCACCGACGATGCCAAGCGATTGATGCCTCAGTTCGCTGTAGGTTGCGGATTTATCCCACTTTACGCTCTGCTGTCTTCGAACGGAAAAGTGCACATTCCGAGTAAAGGCAAGCATCATCGCAAACACGGTCTCGGTCATTTGAACCGGATGCACACCGCTTGCGTCCGTTATATATACGCCTTTTCGCTGAAGAGCATCGAGCGGCAGCTTATCCACACCCGCCGACCAGGACTGTACCCAACGAAGCTTGGATTCAGCCGCCAAAGCTTCCTTCTCCGCGGATCGGGACCAACCGCATATGATTTCGGCTTCGCCGAATGTTCCCTCATCGAGCTGCTGAGGGCGTGCGAAGATCACATTCCAACCCTGTGCTGACTCGCGGATGCGTGCTTGCTGAGCTGAATTGAATTCAGGCAAGCAAATGATCGTACCCATGGCGTTCTCCTCCTTTAATTAATTTGATGATATGTGATATGTGCAGGTATGGCAAGTTCTGGATGGAGGGTATTGGCACGCCTGAGATAGCGTCCTCGGCATTTCAATCGCGTATCAGCCATAGTATAATGATAGATACACGGTTGGGGCATAATACATTCTTTATATACGAGGCTGCTGTTTAAGAACTCCATAGGAGCAAGGAAGAGTGTGCACGTGAGGAGGAGGCAAATATTGAAGCAATCGACCGATCCATATATTCGAAACGATAGGGAAAGCGAATTGGCCGCGATGGCCGAACGTTTGGCTGATCGGTTCGCGGAAAGATCCGCGAAACATGATCGGGAAGGGTCTTTTCCGTTTGATCATTTTGGAGATCTGAAACAAGCAGGATATTTGAAGCTGACGGTGCCGGCAGAGCTCGGCGGAGATGAAATTTCATTGTATGAGCTGGTGCTTCTGCAGGATAGGCTCGCTTACGGCGATGGTTCAACGGCTTTGGCCGTGGGATGGCATATCGGATTAGTGATGCATTTGAATGCGACGGGCAAATGGCCGCGCGCTTTGTATGAGCAGCTTTGCAAAGATATTGTCTCAGATGGGATAGTCTTCAATTCCTTTGCCAGCGAACCCGCATCAGGGAGTCCGAGCCGCGGCGGGAAGCCGGAGACGACGGCGGTCAGAACAGAAGGCGGATGGTTGATTACGGGAAGGAAGACGTTCAGCACAGCTTCTCCCATTGTCGACCGATTCGTAGTGAGTGCTTATGTGCCGGAGGAAGAACGTGTCTCTGAATTTCTTGTGTTTAAAGGAAAGGGTGTCTCGATCGAGGAGACATGGAACACGCTAGGCATGCGCGCGACAGGCAGTCATGATGTCGTCTTAGATCATGTTTTCGTTTCAAGCGATGCACGAATAGACGCTCAAATCCCTGAGGGGAGAGAGGACGCAGGGGGCTGGCTGCTGCATATACCCGCATGCTATATCGGCATTGCCCGGGCCGCGAGGGATTTCGCATTGGACTTTGCTGGGTCCTACCGGCCGAACAGCCTGTCTGGATCGATCGCAGAGCTGCCCACGGTTCAGCAATCCATCGGACAGATGGAAGCCGAGCTTCGGATCGCAAGGAATTTTCTGTACAGTACAGCGGACCGCTATGATCGACAGACGCAGCATAAAGAGCAGATGAGACCAGACCTGGGTCTGGCGAAATACGCTGCGACGAATGCGGCCATTCGAGTGGTTGATATCGCGATGCGGATTGTCGGCGGCGCCAGTTTGTCCAAGACCTTGCCGCTAGAGCGTTATTACCGCGATGTTCGTGCGGGACTGCACAATCCGCCGATGGAAAACAATATCATGCAGCTGCTTGCAGTCAATGCCTTAAGTGAGCGGAATATATAGCCTGCTGTTGCCCGGATTAGGATCATCAAAACAACATATATAAATAGAATGGGTGGAGAAATGAGTCAGCAAGAGAAACTTTGGAACAAGCCATACTTGATTTTGATCGGATGCAATTTGTTATTGTTTTTTACGCTTCAAATGATTATTACTTCAAATCCAGGCTATATTCGGGAGCAGTATAACGCAAGCGATATGATGGTGAGCTTATTTACCAGCTTGTTCGCTCTATCCGCAATCGCGGCCAGACTGTACGCTGGGCGAGCCATCGGCAAGGGTCACCGGAGCGTGATCTTATTCGCCGGATTAATTATTGCTTGGTTGGCAACGACGGGTTATTACATCACCGGCGGAATGCTGCTGCTTTTGTTCATGAGGATGATTTTCGGTATCGGCTTTGGATTGTCCAGCACCGTCTTTCCGACGATGGCTTCGGATGTTATACCGGCGAAACGGATGGGAGAGGGAATGGGCTATTTTGGACTGTCTACCAGCATATCGATGTCGCTAGGGCCTCTTGTCGGTCTTTTTTTGTTGGAGCATTACAATTTCCAAGTGCTGACGACCGTCGCTGTTGTGATGATTGCGGTGATTTTCCCGCTCGCCTATCTCGTCCGTAAATCCGCCTCGAATCATCATGGTCCCGAGAAGTCGGTACGTGAGGTAGAACAGCCTCAAGGCAGCGTCAAGCGGGCTCTGTTTTTGCCGGCGCTTTTGAATTTCTTGTTAGCCGTCACGTATGGTGGAATTATTAGCTTTATGGCTTTATTTGGGGAAGAGGTGCATTTGTCGGGCGTAGGGGCATTTTTCCTGATCAATGCCATTGCAATCATCATCGTCAGACCCTTTTCGGGAAAAATGTTCGATAAAATAGGCCCTAAAGCCGTACTTCTTCCAGGCGCGGCGCTTACGATCGCCGGTTTGGTATTGTTGTCCTTAGCAACAGAAATGTCCGTACTTGCAGCTGCTGCGATATGCTACGGTGCAGGATACGGATTCATTCAGCCTTCTCTGCAGGCTTGGATGATTCAGAAGGTAAGCCCTGAGAAGCGGGGCGTCGCGAACGGACTGTTCTTGAACTCTTTAGACTTTGGCATTGCGGTAGGAGCTATGGTGCTGGGCATCATTGCATCCGGTACGAGCTATGTCATGATGTACCGATTATCCTCTATCATCATGGTCGTCTTTCTGATCTTATTTATCGTTTCGTTCATCAATACGCGGGCCAAAAAATCGACAAGTAAATCGAATGCTATGTAATAGATTAAAAGCTATCCGGCTGCATTTTGCATCGGCGGTGTCTAGAAATGGTACAAAAGAGAGGAGGAACCGAAGGTGACCAATTTCTTTGATAAGATAAAAAAAGGCGCGCGCGGAGCGGGCAAGAAAGCGCAGGAAACGGTAGAGATCAACCGCATCAAAATGCAAATTAAGACGAAGCAGAAGGAAATCAGCCGTTTGTTCATGTATATGGGCGATGCCCTGTATCAGCATATGAGCAAAGGGGAGAAGGGATCCTTGCCCGGAGCGTGTGTGGATTTAAAACAGGAGCTCGATCGGAAAATTACCGAGAAGGAAGCACTCGAAGAACGCATTCGCGAGCTGAAGCATTTGGCTAAATGCGCATCCTGCGGACAAATCAATGTGCGAGGCGTTAATTTTTGTGCGGAATGCGGACATCCGATGGGCACGAAGCTAGAGGTACAGGACACAAAAATATGGCCGATGCTGGAGCCTCCGAACTATGAAGACGATCCACTGATGCAGGAAGAGCTGTTCGAACAGCAAATGCAGCATATGGAGCGCAGTGAACAGTGCCCGCATTGCGGACATCCTGTATTTCCGGGCAAACGCTTTTGCCATCAGTGTGGACGCGCGAGATAGGCTGCATTTGAATATGATCCGCCCGAGGGCGCCTGAATAAAAGGCGTCCTCTTTGCTTTTCATCTGGTTGGTGTAAACGGAAATCTCATGGCTCATGGGACATGCCCTAAATTCGATGCTTCACTATGACTTGAGACGGTCATGTTCGTCTTACTTCGCAGCCGATAGAGCAAGAAAAGCAATGTTTCTTGTCAAAAAAGCATGATTCTGTGAAGATTTTATCCAAATCGTACGATACAATGAAAACGAATTCAGCATTTTTTTATGACGATGTGAAAGAAAAATTATTGGAATATGGACGGAGGTAGATGTTTTGGCTCAGTTTCGAAATCCGATTATCCCTGGATTTTATCCCGATCCTTCGATTTGTCGTGCCGGGGATGACTACTACCTGGTGACGTCTTCCTTTGAATACTTTCCGGGAGTGCCTATTTTCCACAGCAAGGATCTGGTTCATTGGCGGCAAATCGGTCATGTGCTGGATCGTCCGGAGCAGCTGAACTTGGACGGAACCCCTTGCTCGAAAGGAATTTATGCGGCGACAATCCGTTATCATGAAGGCACGTTTTATATGATTACCACCTTTGTTGAAAGCGCCACCGGGGCGAGAAGGAACTTCTATGTGACCGCGGAGGATCCGGCGGGGGATTGGTCTGATCCGATATGGCTACCGGATGCACCGGGTATCGACCCTTCTTTGTTCTTTGATGATGACGGCAGGTGCTACTGCATGGCTAACCGCCAGCCACCAGCAGGGCAGCAGTATCCGAAGCATATGGAAATTTGGCTGCAGGAGCTCGATGTACGGCAGGGTAAGCTGGTCGGTCCGAAGTACAGTCTGTGGGACGGCGCATTGAAGCAAATTCACGCTCAAGAAGGACCGCACCTGTATAAAATAGACGGCATGTACTATTTAATGATCGCGGAAGGCGGGACAGGGCATACCCATTCGGTGACGATCGCGCGCAGCGCCGAACTGACGGGTCCATACGAGAACTGCAAGCAAAATCCGATTTTGACCCACCGCCATTTGGGGCGGAACGTTCCTATCGTGAATGTTGGACATGCGGATATGGTGCAGACCCAAACCGGAGAATGGTGGATGGTTTGTCTGGGATCAAGGCCATACGGAGGCTATTACCGAAATCTTGGAAGGGAAACTTTCCTCGTTCCCTTCGTATGGGAGAACGGCTGGCCGGTCGTAAATCCGGGCAGAGGAATAGTGGAGCTTGAGATGGAAGGGCCTGATCTTCCTGAGCACCACTGGCCTTCACAGCCGAGCTGCGACCATTTTGAATCGGAGCGGCTTGGTGATATTTGGAGTTTTATTCGTACACCGAGAGGGGAATTCTGGTCTCTCAGCGAGCGTCCTGGATATTTGAGACTGCGGCTAAAACCAGAGCGCGTAACGGACCTCGCCAATCCAAGCTTTATCGGCAGAAGACAGCAGCATATGGACTTTGCTGTTCGTACGGTGATGGAGTTCGAGCCGCAGGCACCGCACGAGACCGCCGGATTGGTACTGCTTCAAAACAGCGACTACCAATACCGAATGGAGGTCACGAGTGCGCTGAATCAGCCGATCCTTCGTTTGATCCAGCGGCGGGGCGGAGAAGAAACGATAATGGCAGAAGAGCGCCTGGAAGGCGTGCAGGGTTGGCAGAAGAAGCTGTATTTGAAGGTTGAAGCGTGGGGACAGAGCTACAGCTTCTACTATGGTACCGAAGCTGAAGCATGGAACCCCCTCGCGGAGAGAGTGGATGGCACGATACTGAGCTCAGATGTTGCGGGAGGGTTTACAGGGACTTATATCGGGCTGTTTGCGAGCGCATGCGGCGAGCTGAGCAGTAATGCTGCTGATTTTGATTGGTTTGAATATACCGCCTTGTCTTAAGGGGAATGAATGTTGTCACTACATATGGATTGATTCACCTTCCGATATGGGCATGTCTTTATAATTTTGCTTTTTAACACGATAGGAGGGCAACCTATGGAATCGATAGAAAAAATGACGAGACGAGAGCCTTGGGTCTCTGATCAAGGAGACGGAACCTTCATCAATCCGGTGCTGCATGCCGACTATTCAGATCCGGATGTGATTCGGGTCGGGGATGATTTCTATATGACGGCTTCGAGCTTCGGTCACATACCGGGACTGCCGATTCTGCATTCCAAAGATTTGATCAACTGGCGGATTATCAACCATGCTATTCAACGGATGCCGCTTGAAGGATATGAACGTCCGCAGCACGGAAATGGAGTATGGGCGCCTTCGATTCGTTATCATGCAGGCAAGTATTGGATTTTTTACGGTGATCCTGATGTCGGCATTATGATGTGTACAGCTGAAGACCCTGCTGGCCAATGGTCGGGGCCGCACTTAGTACAGGAGGGGAAAGGACTGATCGATCCGTGTCCATTCTGGGATGACGATGGTCAGGCTTACTTGGTGCATGCCTTCGCGAGAAGCAGAGCAGGCATCAAGCATATATTAAGAATGTGCCGAATGGCGCCTGATGGAAGCAGGCTGCTGGACGAAGGCCAGATCATCTATGATGGAACAGAGCATCATCCCACGATGGAAGGGCCGAAGATGTACAAGCGAGGCGGCTATTATTATATATTTGCGCCTGCTGGAGGAGTCGCAACCGGGTGGCAGACGATTTTAAGATCGAAGTCCGTCTTCGGTCCTTATGAGGACCGTATCGTGCTTCATCAGGGTGATTCTCCGGTGAATGGACCGCACCAAGGCGGATGGGTCGAGCTTGAATCGGGTGAGTCTTGGTTTATGCATTTCCAGGATAAAGATGCTTACGGGAGAATTGTTCATCTGCAGCCGATGCATTGGGAGAACGACTGGCCCGTGATGGGGGAAGACCGTAACGGAGACGGCATTGGCGAGCCAGTGATGCGCTATCGCAAGCCGGATGTGGGCAAAAACTATCCTGTGGAGACTCCAGCTGCTTCCGATGAATTTGATGCTGCTGAGCTTGGATTGCAGTGGCAGTGGCAGGCTAACCCGAAGAAGGAATGGTACGAGCTTGGGGCAGGGAGCAGCGATCTGCGTCTGAATGCTCAAGCAAAGCCGCACGAAGCAAAAACGATTTACGAAGCGCCGCATCTGCTGCTGCAGAAATTTCCTGCAGACACCTTCTCAGCAACGATGAAGCTGGACGGGAACGGGCTTGTGGAAGGAGATCGCGCTGGCATCATTGTATTCGGCTACAGCTATGCGTATTTAGCCCTCGTAAGAGAGGTCTCCCAGCACGGGGCCACGCAGTGGGTGCTCGTTCAAGCGGATGGAAATGCGGAGCAAGAACAGGAAAAATGGCGGCTTGAGGTTGGAAGCGGAGCATTGTATCTGCGTGTAACGGTAGATAAACAAGCCGGATGTACCTTTGCGTACAGCTTGGACGGCGATTCGTATAATTCGGTTCAGGCACCGGTGTTCAAGGCAGTAGAAGGGCACTGGGTCGGAGCCAAGATGGGACTGTTCGCCCTGCATGCAGGGGAAGGCGAGAAGGGCGGTTATGCCGACGCGGATTGGTTCCGGGTGACACCTCCGCTTGCGGAATAAGCAGAAGAAGAGGGACGATCTCCTTTGCTTATGTGAAAGATTGGTGGAGGCGAAGCTTGTAAAGGATCTAGCTATATTCGATATACAAAGAAACCGTTCCTTTTGTAAATGGTCAGTGTGGTGCTTCCATTTTACCAAGAAACGGTTTTTTTGCGTTTCTATTTTTTAAAAAAAGGGGTGTCCCTTTTTAGTTTATGTCGTAAGGCCAAGTCGAAATCTGAGCAAAGGGTCTCGTATCTGGTGAAGGAGCGTTAGCGTTTGCCGTTGAATGTGGATGGTAACCTTATAAATTCAATCCGAGCATCCACATTCAACAGCAACCGGAACCAGATAGGAGCCCAAACAGCCAAGAAAGTTCGACTACGACTGTAGACATTACTTTTGGGACAGCCCCCTTCTCTCATCGGCACCCCGAAATTACGATCCGGCGTGATCTACAGGAACCGCTTCGCCCAAATACTCTTCCAATGTGATTTGCTGTTCATAAATGTCCGCTGCGATATCCTCGCCGACGTAGCGAAGATGCCAAGGCTCATATTGATAGCCGGTGATCTCCTCTTTGCCGAGCGGATAGCGAATAATAAAGCCATGCTCGTGCGCATGATCTGCGAGCCATTTGGCCTCCTCGGTGTCTCCAAAGCAATCCTGTGCCGCACATTGACCGGTACTGCCGGAAACATCCATTGCCAATCCGGTTTGATGCTCGCTGTGCCCAGGCTGGGCGCTGTACATGTCTGCAGCTTCCTTGCCGTCACGGGCTACATAATTGTTATAGAGCGATTCCTGGGTTGCTCTTGAGCGATATCCGGAGACTCCGGCTAAATAGATGCCGTCCTGCTCGGCAGCCGCAAACATGCTTTCAAGCGCTTCAGCGGCTTCTTTGCGCATTTTACGCTTATCCAGCATTTCATCAAAAATAAAAGGGACATCAGGGTAGACTAAATCATCCGGTTCATAGTCATCCGGCAGCATCGATTGCTTATTGACGAGCACTGCAACGGATTCCGGCTCCGAGGCGACTTGAATTTGCTGTTCTACGCCGCCGGTACCCGGATGACCGGATGAACCGCCGCCGTTAGAGTCCGTTTCCGATTCGTTCTCGGAAGGAGCCTTCTCATCGGGTTCTTCTTCGATTTGCCCTGCGTTGTTATCGCTTGAGGCATCCTCGCCAGTTGAATTTTCAACGATGGGGGACGGCTGATTCTCATTTTGATTCCCTTGGGCCGATTCATTACCATTGTCAAGGCTGTTCGCGTTATCATTCATGCTGCAACCTGCACCTACGGTTAGAAGCGCGGCAAGTGCAAGTGCTGCTGCAATTCGTTTGTGTTTTTGGTACACAGGGGTTCCTCCTCATCCATCAGTTCCTTAAGTTTCGCATTTTCTTATTGTCATATTACGGACGATGCAGCAGATAAAAATGTTACAAGCGCATCGGATGACAAGTTAAGGTTTCTTCAACAAACCTTGTGCATGTTTCATCATAACGCAAGGAAAGCAATTGGCAAAAGGAAAATAATAACAGATGGGGCGGCGGCAAAGAAAAAAGCTGCCTCTAGAAATAGGAGGCAGCTTCGTCGGAATCCGTCTTTAACTGTTTTCGATACACCCATTTGGACAGTGTGATACTGATTTCATAAAGGATGAAGAGAGGGACGATGACGAGGATATCGGAGACAATATCCGGCGGGGTAATGGTCACGGCGATAATGACTAATAAGAAGTAAGCCATTTTTCGCATTCGCGACAATTTCAATGGATTCAGGATTCCGATCTTGGTCAGGAACATAACGACGGCTGGCATTTCGAATAAGATGCCGAAGGGAACCGTCATATGCAGCATAAATCTAAAATATTTCTCAGCCGTATAAAAGGTAAGAAAATTGTCTTCCGCCATCTCGTTTAAAAATTGCAGCACCATCGGAAAAATGACAAAGTATCCGAAAGCGAGGCCAACAATAAAAAGGATGGAGAGAGCGGGTATGTAAGCTAATGCTGCTCTTTGCTCGACAGGGGTTAGTGCTGGCTGAACGAACCTCCAGGTTTGATAAGAAGCGACGGGGATCGTTGCCGCAATGGCGAATACACCGGCGATCATAATGTACACCCAGATGACATCAGACGGACCTAGAATAGCCAGCTGCTGAGGAACGTCTTTGGCCAGTAGTCGGTATAGATCCTTCACGTATAGAAATGCTGCGGCAAAAGCGACGATGAATGTTATGAATGTAATCATTAATCTTTTTCGCAGCTCCTGCAGATGCTCTATCATACGCATGTCGATTTCAGCCATATGGATCACTCAATTCGTTTAAGCTTGTTTTTGCTCTGCAGCGTTTTGGACCGGTTCTTTCTTCGTGTGGTCATCTAAGCGCTCTTTGCTGTCAGAGTCCCCCAACAATTCCTTAGTTCCGTTCTTAAATTCACTTAATGTCCGTCCGAATGCACGTCCTAGTTCAGGCAGCTTGGATGGACCGAAGATGATTAATGCAATAATCAATATCAGCACCAGCCCGCCAATTCCGATATTACCGAAAGGCATCATTACCAACTCCTTCAAGGTTATATGGCTCGCAGAGCGAAAGAGCGTGTCATGCTGTGAATTTTTCTGCTTTCTTTAGCATAAGGATCGAATATAAACGGCATGTTATGATATTGCAAATGTTTTGTAAAAATATTGAAAAGAAAAAAATCGATGCATGAGCATCGATCTGAAAGAGGGCAGTTTCACTGCTTATATTTTTCACGATATTGTCCCGGAGTAATGCCTTCCAGCTTTCGAAAGGAACGGATGAAGTTCTGGGAGTTGTTGTAATGCAGCTGTTCTGCGATGTCCTTTACCGTTTTGTCTGTGGAAACAAGCCATTCCTTTGCTTTATTAAACCGGTATGCGGTTAAATATTCGCTGAATGTCATATTCGTTTCTTTACGGAAAACGCTGCTCAAATAGTTGGCGTTATAGTGCAGCATCGAGGCGCATTTTTCGATCGTGAGGTCCGACGAATATTCCTGATGAATAATATCGATCATTTTCTCCGAAATGTTCTGGTACTGTGAATCTCGGCGGTCGCGGAATGTCTGAATCATCGGCTGAACAATGCGGTGGAAAAACCAATGCTCGATCTCTTGTGTCGTATGCAGCACAAGCAGCTCCTCATACAGCGAACCTTTGATATCCGTATACAAGCTGAGGCTGATGCTCGATTCCTGAATGACCAGCAGAAAGCTGTTAAGCAGCCGGATCAGAGGAATTTGATATTCCTGCGGCGATAGCTCGGCAGCAAAGAGCGCTTCTAAAAATTCATGCAGCAGTTCCTTCGCTTTTTCTTCCTCTGCAAGCTTGATCGCATCGAGCATATCAGCTTCAATGGATTTTGGATATTTCATATGAAGGAAATGCCTGCCGGAGTTGATATTTTCGTAAGGAATGATCACGCCGGATCCGAGCTTAAGACGATGCTTTAAAGCTTCAAGGCCTTCGCGGTATGCGATCGATGCATTTTTTAAGGTTTCGAATGGAAGGCTGATGCCGATGCTGATCTGAAGCTCAAGCAGCTGCTGGATCGTCTGCTGTATCCGCTCGGTAAGCTTGTAAATAAAATTTTGGAAATCGGTCAGCGATTCAGTATCGCTTCCAACGAGTGTGACTTGAGTTTCACTGATAATGACCGGGTTTACACGCTGATCCTGCGGGATGATCTCCTCCATCATATTGTTGATCGCGAACAGGAGCAGCTCCGCATCCTTCTTCTCATAACGTGTACTTTCCAACGCGTCGATTTGTATCGTGAGCACCGCTTTGTAGTTCCAGCTTGAAGCGTATTCGGCATAGCCGAAAAGCTCAAATTTTTCTTGAATCTCCGCCTTTTTTAGCTTTCCATGATATAAGTTGAACAAGAAAAAGGTTCGCACCTGCTGCAAATGCTGCTGCACTTCCAATTCCAATGCCGATTGCGATTGAAACAGACGCTGCATCTGCTCGTCGATAATTTGAAACTCATTCGTTTTTTTCACATTCGTATCCGGCAGCTTATCGGCCAGCTTGCGCATCAAATTCTGGATCGGCGTATACATTTTTTTGGACCCGAGCCATGCAATGACAAGAAATACCAGCACAAGGAGAATACACATGCCTGCCGTATAGATACCGATTTTTTTAGATTGTTCCGTTAAGGCATTAATAGAGGTGTATGACAAATATGTCCAACCATTATACTGCGATGTAATATAGTTGACCGTGAAGGGGCGGTCGTCCAGCGTTACTTTGAACTGCCCGCCTTTCTCTGAAAATTGAATCTCCTGTGTGGCATATCCGGCTTCCGTCAGACTTTTACCGATCAATTCCGGATTCCAATGTGCGAGAATGCGAGACTGGTCATCAAGAATAATCGTATATTCATCCGCGCTGTTTTGCAGCAGATCGGTAATACCGCATACCGGAATATTGGCGATCGCCAGGCCATATTTATTGACATTCAGTGCCGGCAGCTTCTTCACGAGACTGACGACATAATCGCAATTGATAGACTTGACCGTTTCCCCGATATAGAACCACTTGCTGGGCAGAACGGTCCAGCTGCTGTTTTCGGGCAGTGAAAACAGCGTCTGCAAGGGCTCTTGGTATTCGTATTGATCCAGTCTGTACAGTCCGGAATTTTTCATGATCCAGTTTTGATCTGTATTCAGCAGGATTACATCTTCTACTTTTGTATCAAAAGCTTGCAGATTGCTCAGCTCGCTTCTTAAATCGTTATATAACTGAAAATCGACAGCATCCAGCTGACGTTTTAGTGCGGTTTCGATAAGCGTCGACATAATCAGCTGATCCGTAGAATGATTCACCGTTTTTAAAATTTGCTCGACATTCGAGTTCGTTTGCTTCAATAGCTGGAGCTTGCTTCGGCCGACTTGATCCTGAATTTCATTGGAAGATTGAATGTACGAGAATGTGCCGATAAAGATCACGGGCAGCGTACATAAAATACAAGCGAAAGCAATCATCTTTTTGTAAAAGCTGTTAATACCCATAATCCACCACCTGAGGAAAATAAGGGAACAAAACATATGTGTAAGCGTTTTCTGTTATATTATTATAGTATATAATAGAGTATCAGTACAGAAGTCGCATGTAATTATTGGAAAAGGGTGAGGTCGAAGTGAGAACTGCTCTTAGAAAGCCTGGCTCTTTCAGGATTTGGCTCATGTGTCTGATTTGCATCACCATGCTTAGCGCGTGCGGCAAACAAAAACAAGGGGAGGATCAGATTCTCGACCATAAGCTCACGATTATGGCCCCGCTGCATGCACCCTATTTACCTGATAAAGAAATTGTTGCAGCGATTGAAGAGGGAACAAATACAGATCTAGAGATCGAATGGGTGCTTAACGAAATTTATTTGGAAAAATTAAATACCGCGATTGCTACAGACTCCCTCTTAGATGTCACTTATGTCAAGCAAACGGATTATATGTATACGAAAGGTGCAATACGTTCAGGATTGTTTTGGGAGATCGGCCCCTATTTAAAGGATTATCCGAATTTAAGGCATTTAAATCAAGAAATATTAATGCAGACGGCAGTGGATTCGAAAGTTTATGGATTATATACAGAACGTCCTTCCTCCAGACAGGGGGTTATTATTCGTAAAGATTGGCTGGACGCATTGGGACTTCCGCTGCCGGGTACGATAGAAGAACTGTATGAGGTCTTAAAGCAGTTTACGTATGGTGATCCGGACGGTAACGGTAAAGATGACACCTTCGGATTGACGGACCGAAGCGATTTAATCTTCGGAGCGTTCAAAACGGTAGGCTCTTACTTTGGAACGCCGAACAACTGGACCTATGATGGGGAGCAGTTTATACCTGAATTTGCTACAGAAGCTTATATGGAGACGATGAGGTTCATGAGAAAGCTGTACGAGGAGCAGCTGATCAACAGCGATTTTGCTGTGGCCAGCAAGCAGCTGCAGAGGTCGAGACTGATCAATGGAGAGGCGGGCGTTTATATTGGAAGTATGTCCGATGCGGAACGGCTTGCGGATGAAGCGAAGAAAATCAACCCCGATGCGGAATTTACACTCATCAATCGGATTAAAGGACCTAGCGGCTATCATGTATGGTCTATTCCGAACCATAGCGGATTGTATTTGTTCTCAAAGGAATCTCTTGAGACGGAAGATGAGCTCAGGCAGGCATTGGCTTTTTTTGATCGCACGATGGATGCGGATATTAGCAATTTAATGCGTTACGGCTTTGAAGGACGCCACCATGTGGTGAAAGACGGCAAGATATATATGACGGATGAGATGAGCGAACTGAGAACCGTAGAGGTCAACACCCTGTATACCTTAATGATTGCGGATCGAAGCAATCCGAATATTATGCCGATGGGTAACCGGGAGCCTTTGCTTGCACTCGCTGAGAAACTTTACGTAGACAATGAATTGTTTATCGTGGGAGACCCGATGATGTACCTCGATTCCCCGACCGAGGAGGAACGGGGGCCAGAGCTTCATAAAATGATAACCGATGCGACCTATCAATTTATGATCGGCAGCATAGACGAAGAAGGGTTCCGGGAAGAAGTCGAAAGATGGCGAAAAGCTGGCGGCGAACAAATCATTCAAGAATACAACGAGGCCTATCACAACTGGAAGAATCCTTCTTCACTTTGACCGAGCACAGTCATTCTTTCTTACTGCGGCAGCTGAACAGCTGTCGTTTTTTATTTTGATACATGGCGATAACATGGATAATCAATTACTCAGATGAATCGAGCTTAACCTTTGATATGCAAGGGTTTGCTCAAGAGTGAGATGATGATTGTATACGGAATGGACCTGCACGTTTTACGATGAGCATGTAAGCGAATTAAATATATGAGGAGGTCTTTCACGCATGACAAAAGCAACCGGAAAAAAAATGTTGATGCTGCTTTTGACAGCGGTACTGTTGTTCACGATCGCGGCAGGATGCGGTAATGGCAATGGTAACGGCGGCAGCAACGAAAGTAACACCGAAGGCTCGGATTCGACAAACAATTCTCAAGGCAGTAACCAAGAAGAGAAGGAACCTTTCGAATTGACGATCATGGCTAACCTCCATACGCCAGACGTTCCTTCGGACAAGATTGAAAAAATCCTGGAAGAAAGAACAAACACGGAGCTCACATTCCAATGGGTGCCGGATGGAAGCTACGAGGAAAAGCTGAATGCGGCCTTTGCTACGGGAAGCTTGCCTCAGGCGGTATACATGAAGAATCAGACAACATTCGCACAATTTAAAGATGCAATGCGCGACGATCAATTTTGGGAAGTCGGCCCTTACTTACAGGACTATGAATTTTTGAAAAACTTAAATCCGGATGTATTGAGAAATACGATGGTTGACGGAAAAGTTTACTCGTTGTACCAAGAACGTCCTTTATCGAGACAAGGGGTTATTTGGAGAAAAGACTGGGCGGACAAGTTAGGTATTACGCAGCCGCCTCAAACACCGGACGATCTGTATCAAATGATGAAGAAATTTAAAGAAGAAGACCCAGACGGAAACGGTCTTGACGACACGATTGGACTGGCAGACCGCTCCGATTTAGTGTACGGCGCATTTAAAACGGTTTCATCGTATTTCGATACACCGAATGGCTGGGGTGAACTGGATGGACAGCTGCTTCCAGAATTCATGCACCCAGGCTATATGGATACGCTCGATTTCTTCAAAAAGCTGTACGATGAAGGACTTATCAACCAGGACTTCCCGGTTACAAGTAAGACAGATCAGCAGGATATGATCTATACAGGCAAAGCGGGTATGTATATCGGTTCGATTGGTGACGTACTGAGCCTGCGCGACAAAACGATCGAAATCAATCCGGATGCACAGTTCGATGTTGAAAACCGTATTCTTGGACCGGACGGCCAGCCAGGTATTTGGGCCATTCCAGGTTACGGCAACATGGTAATGTTCCCGAAATCGGCCGTTGAAACGGAAGATGAGCTGAAGCAAATTTTATCCTTCTTCAATGAACTGATGAGACCGGAAAATGCGAACCTCATCAAATGGGGTGTCGAAGGCGAGCACTATGAAGTAGTGGACGGCAAAGCAAAAGCTTCCGAGGATTCAGCAAAGAAAGAGCGCGAAGTGAAGCCATTTGAAGCCTTGGCCATCGGCGGTGAAAGCACGATTGATATGCTGGGCGGACACTTCCCTTATGAAATCAAGGCAAAAGCGGAAGCCAAGATCATTGAAGCAAACGACTTCTTGATTCACGACCCTACCGCTCCGCTTGATTCACCAACGTACAATGAAAGAGGAGCAAGACTTCAAGAGTTAATTATCGATGCAACATACCAATATATCCTCGGTGCGATTGATGAGGAAGGCTTCAATAAAGCCGTTGATAATTGGAAGGATGGCGGCGGAGACAAGATCATCGAAGAATATAACGCTGCCTATAACGCGTCGAAATAATTCATGCTTCTAATCAATCGAATCGTGTGAAGAACGAATATCCAGTGATAGGCTGTCGGATCATCCACAGCCTATCTTCTCTCATACGAGCTCCAATCTTCAGAAGGAGAACGCATCTCACCAAGAAAGGAAGTCATTCGTTATGTCCAATGCGATCACGGAACGCCAGCTTTCTCCGCCGAAAAAAACGAACAACTCCACGCTGATGAGAAGGCTGATCAAAAATAAATATATTTATTTCATGATTCTTCCCGGATTGCTGTATTTTCTAGTATTCAAATATATCCCAATGTGGGGACTCATTATTTCCTTTCAAGATTATCAGCCCTATAAGGGCGTACTCGGCAGTGAATGGGTGGGCTTCGAGCACTTTCACCGGTTGTTTACGGAGGATATGTTCTGGACCATCTTCAAAAACACTTTGATTTTATTCTTTATTAACGTATTGTTTTATTTTCCAGTCCCTATCATATTAGCTCTCATGCTGAATGAAGTGCGCAAAGTATTTTTCCAGCGAACCATACAGACCCTGGTATACATTCCGCATTTTATGTCATGGGTCATTGTCGTTTCCATCTCCTTCGTTATGCTGACGATGGATGGAGGGATTATTAATGAACTGCTGGTTTACTTCGGTTTCAATAAAGTGAATTTCCTGCTCAACCCGGATTGGTTCCGTCCGATGTACGTCATCCAAGTCATCTGGAGGGAAGCGGGATGGGGAACAATTATTTATTTGGCAGCCATCGCAGCCATCGACCCGCAGCTGTATGAAGCAGCTCGAATGGACGGGGCGGGCAGGTTCCGTCAAATGTGGCACATCACATTGCCAGCGATTCGCAGCGTCATTATCGTGCTGCTCATTTTGAAAATCGGCGACATTATGGAGCTGAGCTTCGAGCATGTTTATTTGCTTCTGAATTCGATGAACAGAGAGGTTGCAGAAATATTTGACACGTACGTCTACACGGCTGGTTTGCGGCAGGGCCAATACAGCTTTAGTACAGCGGTCGGATTTTTCAAATCGTTCGTCGGTTTAGTCCTCGTCATGCTGGCCAATTGGCTGTCCAAAAAGTTTGGAGAAGAAGGAATTTATTAAAAAACAACGGCAGACAACTGCCACTAGATAGGACTACACGAGGAGGAACTTGCTATGGTTAAAGATCGCAGCCTGGGGAGCCGCTTGTTCGATATCACCAACTATACGCTGCTGACGATCATTGGACTGGTCACTTTGCTGCCATTTGTCCATGTCGTTGCCGGCTCTTTCACCACAGTACAGGAATTGGCTCAAAAGCCGTTTGTACTTATTCCAACGGATTGGTCGCTGGATGCGTACCGATATATTTTCTCGACGAATACCATATTCCGGTCTTTGATTGTATCAATCGGCATCACTTTAGTGGGAACCGCCTTTAGTATGCTGCTCACTTGTCTTATGGCCTATGGATTGTCTAGAAGGGACATCGACGGCCGCAATTTCATCATGTTTTTAGTTGTTTTCACGATGCTGTTTACCGGCGGAATGATTCCAACGTTTATCGTCGTAAAAACTTTAGGATTAATTGATTCGTACTGGGCTTTAATTATTCCGTCCAGCATCAGCGCGTTCAATATGATTATCTTGAGAAACTTCTTTCAAAATCTGCCCGAAGGCTTAGAAGAGTCGGCGAAAATAGACGGATGCAACGATTTCGGTATTTTATTCCGCATCGTTATACCGTTATCGATGCCCGCGATTGCAACGATATCGCTGTTCTATGCCGTAACGTATTGGAACTCCTACATGAGTGCGATTTTATACTTGAACGATTCTGCCAAATGGCCGATTCAGATTTTGCTAAGACAAATCGTTATTATGGCCAGCGGCATCAGTGTCGACTCATCGGGCTTTAGTGACGATTATGTGCCGCCTCCGGAACAGACCGTGAAAATGGCCACGATCGTGGTAGCTACCGTACCCGTGTTATGTGTATATCCATTCCTGCAAAAGTATTTTGCCAAAGGAGCACTGCTCGGTTCCATAAAAGGGTAATGAATCAAGGGGGAGAACCATATGGATAACGATAGAGGGGAATTGCAGCATTTGATCAGGCGGTTCGATCCGTTGTTCGATCGATTTTATGAATGGTTGGCCAACCAGTATGATGCAGTGTCTGGAGGATTCTATTACGCTCAAAGCTCGAGAGAGATGGAAGGTTCAAAACCGGATATTGAGTCGACTGCTCAAGCGCTGAGTATTATTGAGCGGAGCGGCTTGCTTCCGGACATGCCGGTGAAGGTACGAAGCGGTCTTGTTCACTTTTTTCAGCAGAAACAGGATCCGGCAACCGGCTTCTTCATCGATGAAAACCCGGCGATGCGCAAGGATGAGGTGATGGTAGCCAGAGCGATGGGATACTGTCTTCGTTCCTTGAAGCAATTGGGCGCTGCCCCGCTGTATCCGCTGCCTCAAGAAGACAAGGCACCCGAATTTATGGAAAGTGCCGACTCCTATATTCGGCATTTAGCCAGTATCAACTTAAGCAACAGCTGGCGCGGCTGTGATCGCCTGGCTAGTACGAGCGTATATTTTGTACAGCTTCCGGAAGCGAAGCGGCAGGAATATGCGGAAAGGGCACTGGCATGGTTTGCAGACATTCAAGACCCTGAGACGGGATTGTGGGGGGACGGCAGCCTATACGTCCGAATTTCCGGTACGTTCAAGCTGCATACCTTTTACTCCAGGTTTAGGGCACCTATGCCAAGAATAGATGAGATGTATCAAAGTATATTAAGAGGTTTGAGAACAGAGGAAGCAGCGGATATGTGCTACATTCGCAATCCGATTCATCTGCTGTCGTATATCCAGAAAAACATAGCGCAGGAAGAGCTGATGGAGATTATCGGCATCACGATCCGAAACATGGAAGAGCTGAAGCGCCCTGATGGAGGATTTTCCAGGGAGAAGGAGCATTCTCCTACTGCCCCCAATGTCGCACAGGTGAAAAAAGGAGAGTACTATCCGGACATGCCTGAGCCGGTACATCTTGGGCTCGGCCTGCGTGAAGGGGACATGAATGCGGGAACACAGGCACTGCTTATCAGAGAGCTGTGCTCAAGACTGGCTGGAGTCCAAGAGAACCCCCTCCAGTACGATGCAGCAAGTTTTTATCAGATGCTTCCAAGAACCGAGGGATAATATTGCTTCTACAACGGACGAAATCGAGACCTGCACATATTAAATTATCACAACAAGCTGTCACTTCGCTTTGGATTCATTGTGCATTTCAGTTTGGCAGTGCGATGTCCATGGTTTTTGTCAATCTATATTTATGGCGGCTGACCGAAGACTTGGCGCTCAACGGAGCGTATACGCTCATTTCACTTCTAGTAGCGCCGCTAGCAACAATTTGGATTGGAAAGGTCGCCAAGCAGAAAGACCGTCTCATGGCGTACCGCTCGGGCATTTTCCTTACAGCGATATTCTACTTGGGCATTTTGATCGTACAAGAACAGATCGTAAAATATTTTATCGTTTTTGCCCTGCTGAAAGGCATATCGACCGCTTTTTATTGGCTGGGCTACTTTACGCTGATGTATGACGTCTCTAATGACGAAAATCGGCATCGCTATTTGGGACTGAATACGATTGTGACCAATTTGGCGATGCTGGGTGGACCGGCTGCTGCCGGATGGATTATCAGCAGATCGAGCGAGCTTTCTGGTTACGTGACGGTATTTCTGTTGTCCTTTGTGATGTATGCATTGGCTACACTGGGCAGTTTCAAAATGACGAAGGCCGAAGACCATCATCGTAAATATTATTTGAACTACCTGCCGATGATGCTGAGGAAGAACACCTATTTTCTTAAAACGCTGTTGGGATGGCTTATTGTGGGACTGCCCCAAGGGATTTTGTTATATCTTCCTCAAATCATCCTGTTTCAAGTATTTCCGGATGAATCGTTTGTTGGTTATATGAATGTATGTTTTATGGCGATTTCTGTTGTGGTCAGCTATGTTCTGTCACGTACGGCATCCGTTGCGAAGACTGGATTGTACCTATGGATTGCCGGAGCCGGGCTGCTCGTTTCTTCCTCGGTTCTGCTGTGGCAGGTGGCGCTTTGGTCGGTCATCACGTTTATGTGCATCCAATCTTTATTTAAACCCGTGCAGGCCAACGCCTATACGGCTCATTATTATCGGTGGATCGGTATGCTGCCCTTGAAGCGCCATTTTCGAATTGAATCGATCGTCCTTCGTGAATCGGTCATTAATGCGGGAAGGGCGATCGGGGTGATCGTATTTATGGTGTGCTCCACGGATTTGGACACACCGCTTCTGCCATGGATTTTATTTGCGGTGATGCTCGCACAGCTGCTGGTGCCTTGGCTGGTGCAGCACGAACCCATTGAAGAGGAGGATTCAAAATGAGTGTGGGCAAGTGGATGGATGCAGAACCCGGGGTGAAAAGAAAAATATTCCCCCCAGGCCATCATTTGATGTTGATGGAAGTACATTTTGAGCCGGGGGCGGAAGGATACGAGCACAGCCATCCGCATGAACAGTTAAGCTATTGTTTGCAAGGGAGGCTGGAATTTCGTTTGAATGGGGTGCCTACGATCGTGACGGCAGGGGAGACGATCGTCATCCCAGGAAATGTCAAGCACGGCGTAACGGCGTTGGAGGAAAGCCGGCTGCTGGATACATTTTATCCGCTGCGTGAGGATTTACTGAATTCGTGATTGACGGTAGATCCGGGCAAGATAAGGAAGCACAATGGCTCTACCGGGGGAAAATGGAAAAGGATGCGACGTAATGAAACATCATTTTACAATTGGGATGAAAGCTGCAAAGCTCCATGGTCTGATCTGTGGACCGGCTGCTCCCATGTAATTTAAGGGGAGATCTGCAGGCTGGTACGGGATGTCACTCGTGGATATTATGGAAGGAACGCCTAAAGACCTATTTCGAGCTTGTTTATTATATAGAGATACGCCGAACGCGGTGTCAGCAACCGCGCTGTCACGATGTTCATCGAACTGGTGACGGACCAAAGGGGAGCAGCCAGGGTCCCCACCAAATTGGAGGTACAATATGGAAAATAATCGAATGCGCAGCGGGGATCTTGGAGACGGAACGTTCCTCAACCCTATAATAAGGGGGAATTACGCAGATCCTTCGATCATTCGCGTGAATGAAGATTACTATATGGTACACACATCTTATGAGTATATTCCTGGACTTATCATTTGGCATTCCAACGATTTAGTGAATTGGGAGCCGATCGGGAGCGCTTTGCATAAGTATACCGGAGACGTATGGGCTCCGGATTTTGTGCATTATGGAGGTAAATATTATATTTATTTTCCATCGCAGCGGACGAATTGGGTCATTACCGCAGACGATCCGCGCGGCCCATGGAGTGAGCCGGTAAATCTCCATACGAAATATATTGATCCCGGTCATGTGGTCGGTCCGGACGGCAAACGGTACCTGCACTTGTCCGGAGGGTATATGATCGAGCTAGAGGAAGACGGAATCACTACGGTGGGGGAAGCGCGTAAAATTTACGAACCATGGAAATATCCAGAAGACTGGATCGTTGAGGCCTTCAGTCTGGAAGGACCGAAGCTGACCTATCGCGATGGATATTATTATTTAACCGTTGCTCAAGGGGGCACGGCAGGACCTCCTACAAGCCACATGGTGGCAGTTTCACGATCTAGAACGCCTTGGGGACCGTGGGAGCATTCGCCGCACAACCCGATCATACGAACCGAATCGGCACAAGAAAATTGGTGGTCGCAGGGACATGGGAGCTTAGTGGATACACCGGAAGGTGATTGGTGGATGGTGTTTCACGCTTATGAAAAAGGACTGCATAGTCTAGGAAGGCAAACACTGCTGCTGCCAGTTGAATGGACACCAGATGGATGGTTCCGCATTCCTGAAGGGGTCCGAGCTGATCAGACGATTCCCAAGCCAGGGGGATATAAAGTCGCCCATGGATGGCCAGAGTCGGACAACTTCCGCGGCGGTGAGCTTGGTACCCATTGGCAGCTAGTTAAGGGAAGAGGAAGGGAGCGGCATTCTGTGCAGGATGGATGGCTCCAGATCGAAGGAAGAGAAGAGAATGATGGCAATTCGCCGCTGCTTTATATGAGTGGTCATCCTTCTTATGAAGTGGAGATTGAAGTCTGTGTACAAGGAGATGCCGAAGGCAGGCTGATTTTATATTATGACGATTCGGCTTACTTTGGAATCGGTGTTTCCAAGCAGGGTATACGGCATTTTCGTACCTTTAAATCGTACCGAGCGATTCCGTTCCAGTCTGAAACGGTACGCCTCTGCATTCGCAACGACTGGAATATCGTCTCCATGCATTATGACACCGGTGAAGGCTGGAAGAAGTACGACAAGGTGATCGACGCGTCAGGCTTTCATCATAATACGTTCGGCCGTTTCTTAAGTCTTCGGGTTGGGCTGGATGCAGTTGGACAGGGAACAGCCAGATTTACCGATTTTAGGTATACGGTCCGTTGATAAGCAAGCTTCTCTCAGGTAGGATGAACAAAAACACGGTGAAAGCGGGGAGCAGGTCGTGAATGTACTAGACGCTTATTTGGAAGATTTATATGAAGCGCATAAAACCGGCCATCTGTTGAATCAGTCGATGGAATTTGCCGAGAGAGCATATCTTCTTAAGCAGACGCTGCAGCAGAAGCTAGGCGATTTCCCAGACCTAGGGGGACCGCTTGAGGCATCCGTGCTTGAGCGGCATGAGTGCGGAGAATATGCTAGAGAGCTTGTCGAATACCGGACGGATCGAAACCTCCGGATAAGGACCTATGTGCTCATTCCTGCAGATTTATCGGGACCGGCTCCTGCGGTACTCGCTTGTCACGGGCACGGGTACGGGCATAATGAGGCCGTCGGCTTGAATGAGGATGGCAGCAGCGAAAGCGATCGCCCCAGCGGGCATAAACATTTTGCGTTACAGCTTGTTCGTCAAGGATTTGTGGTGTTCGTCCCTGAATTGGCCGGTTTTGGCCAGCGCAGATTGGATCGAGATCGAGTGAAGGGACCGAGGGAAGCGAACTCATGCTTTGCTCTCAGCGCTCATTTGCTGATGTATGGGAAAACGTTGGCCGGCTTGAGAGTGTTTGAGGCGAGAAGAACGCTCGACTATTTGTTTACCCGCAGTGAAGTGGATACGGAGCGAATCGGTATCATGGGCTTTTCCGGCGGAGGGATGGTAGCCGCGTTTACAGCGGCACTGGATGAGCGAGTCCGCGCGGCTGTCATATGCGGCTACACGAGCACCTTCCTTGGAAGCATTTTGAGGACGAACCATTGCATCGACAATTATGTGCCGGGTCTGCTCACGGCGGCCGAAATGCCGGAGCTGATTGGACTTATTGCGCCGAGACCGCTGCTGATTGATTCCGGTTCACACGATCCGCTGTTTCCAAGGGATCACGTCCATATGGCCAAGCATGTTTTAGAGGAGATTTACACTGAACAGAGTGCCATGGATCGATTGGATTTTCATTTGTTTGACGGGGTGCATGAGATCGGAGACGGAATGCCGTACGCATGGTTAAAAGAAAAATTAACATAATCCTTCATGCGAGGCAGGTTGGAGCTTCTAGCTTGGACCATACATAACAGACAGACGGGGTAAATCATGTGTATTTGTTTCATCGTTGACATTCCGCACAACTTCGTCTATGATTCCGAAGCATAATGGAATAAAGCGAGGAGCGGGAAAGGACATGAATCAAAAGATTGTGCCAATTATCGTGCTCAGTGGTTTTCTGGGGAGCGGCAAAACGACACTCTTAACCAAGATGATTGAATATTATAAATCGGCCGGCCGCCGGCCTGCTGTCATTATGAACGAGTTGGGAGACGTCAATTTGGACGGAGCCTATGTTGGCGCTGAAATACCGATGGAGGAAATGCTCAGCGGCTGTATTTGCTGCACGATGCGCGGTGATGCAGCATTGGCTGTTAAACAGCTGGTGGATGAGCATGACCCGGATGTGATCCTTATCGAGGCGACAGGTGCAGCCAATCCGACGGAGATCGTCGATGCTTTAACCGAGGCTTCACTGTACATGCCTGCGGAGCTGAGGCAGTTGATGACCGTTGTGGATGGTCCAAATCTACTGGAGTTTGCTGCAAAAGGAAAAGGAAGGACCTATCGCTTAATGAAGGAACAAATTCGCTGCGCAAGCTTGCTGCTGTTGAACAAAGTGGATTTGTTGTCATCAGGCGACAAGGATCAGGTGATGCAGCTAATCGAGGAAACAGGGACGAAAGCGCCGGTCATTGAGACGGTCGCCTGTGAAATTGAACTGTCTAAGTGGCTGGAAGATAAAGGTCAGACATGGCACAATCACCGGGAGAATGCTGACCCGCTGCAGTTGGAAAGCGGTGAGTTAAGCGGCATAGATCAGGGTCATCATACTCATGCCCACAGCAGTCATGAGCATATGATGGTGGTTACCCATTATTTGCAGCAGCCGCTGAACAGTGAGAAATTCGATCAGTTTATTCGAAGTCTCCCAGAGAATGTGTACAGGGGAAAAGGGATTGTCCGTTTTTCAGACACGACCGGAGGCTTGTATTTATTTCAGTACGCCTATCGTGAGACGGACTATATGGCAATCGAGCCGCAGGGAGAGCTTTCGGAGGTTGTGGTGCTGATCGGCGAAGGCTTACATTCAAAACAGCTGATTGCCGGAATAGAAAACTGCATATAAAGTTGGAAACAGTTGCAGACCGTGTGAACTGCACCCCCATCGTTACACATAACGAACATGGAGGTGCAGTTTTTTTGCCGGAAATGAGTACAAGATAAACGGTAAGCGAATGATTACAACGTTTGCGATTGAGCTGACTTGGGTGGAGGCTTCCCCTTGAAAGACTCCGGTACCGTATTTTCTCATCGAACAGCACGTGAAAGCTGTAAAGAAATCTTAACGTACTGGAAACCCGGCTCAATTCGACCTGTGAATTCAATTTGTAGTAAAATAACGGAAAAGAAGTAAAGGGGAATCATCATGATCGAACGAGATTCCATTGGCACGGATGCTCACAGCTTCAAGAAAGGAAAAGCCGCTGCTTTCGCGGCTTCAGCGCTCACCGCTGTCGCGGCGGTGGCAACCATCGGTATTTCCGTCTTCGTAGGGCTGCGCATGACGAAAAAGCCGCGAAAACCTATCGATGACCATCCCGATAAGCATGGCATGGTCTACGAAGATATTCATTTTCTCAGCCGGGATGGCAGGACCGCCTTGAAAGGCTGGGTACTCGAACCGCTGGATGGCAAGGCGAAAATGACAATTATTTTCTCCCATGGTTATGCCGGCAATCGCCTTGAGCCTAATGTGGGCTTCATGTCTTTAAGTCAGCGCTTCATACGGCGAGGCTTCCGCGTCGTATTGTTCGATTTTAGACGCAGTGGAGAATCCGGCGGGAAGACGATTACGATTGGTACGAAGGAAAAGCTGGACTTACTTGGTGCGATCGATTGGGTCAAACGTCATGATCCAGGCACACCCATTGGACTATACGGGATTTCAATGGGGGCTTCCACGTCCATCTTGTCCGCGGCAGAGGAACCAGCCGTCATCGCAGTTGTAGCCGATAGTCCGTTCAGTGATTTGAAAAGCTACCTTCGTGAAAATTTACCGGTGTGGACGAATTTGCCTCATTTTCCTTTTACACGAGTGATGATGTCGACGATTCCGGTATTGACGGGAGTGAAGCCGCACGAAACAAGTCCGATTTCTGTCCTTGACAAGCTGATTCCCCGCAAAGTATTGTTCATTCACGGCAAAGGAGATGCGGCGATCCCTTGCTCGGAGAGCCGCAAAATGGCTGAATCCTTCCCAGAGCACTTTGAGCTGTGGTTGACGGATTGCGGGGGACATGTCAAAAGCTACGAAACAGATCCAGAGACTTATGCCGAGAAGGTGATCGCTTTTTTTGATCAGCAGCTACAGGGAATTCAAGCGGTGAAATCTGAGCTGCGGCCCTCGTTAACGACATGAATCCAATGTTGAAATCACCTTAAATGAAAGCTGTCCATCACCGGACGGCTTTTTTTCAATCATCGGGCGACCTCTTCATAACTGAAAATAAACTTAAAAATAATGACGAAAGAACCGAGACTCTCTCCTGCAAATAGTGTTTAATTATATGAGGAGATCGAACCGAAGACGGAGCTGTCTCGTCAATAAGTAGGAAGAGGTGAAAACGTTGGATTCCAATGCGAATTGCGAATATTTACGCTACATATCCGATACCGCGGATCCTAAGGAAGTTCTGCGGGAATTAATGATACAGTACGGCAACGATGTATGGAACTATGCCTATAGCATGACGAGAAAATGGGAGGTTGCTGACGATATTTCCCAAGAAGTTTTTATCAAAGTGTATAAAAATCTGTTTACGTTTCGAAATGAGGCATCCGTGAAAACGTGGCTGCTCAAAATTACACGGAACACGGTGCTTGATTATAAAAAGTCTGCTTTTTTTCGCCGGGTTACACTCGTAGATTATATATCGGCCAAAGGGACGGAATCTTCCGCCGAAGCGGAGGTAATCGAGAAGATGGCTGTGAACGATATTTGGAAGCAGGTGTTAAAGCTTCCTCCCAAATATCGCGAGGTGCTCATCTTATACGGACACTATCAGCTGTCTATGAGGGAAATCGCAGATCTTCTCGGCGTCAGTGAAGGAACTGTCAAATCAAGGCTTCACCATGCAAGAGCGAAAGTAATCAAATTGAAGGAAAGTGAAATACATGGATCGGCATGATATCAATATTAAACAGCAAATGTCTTCCGGACCGCTTCGCAAAGAAGGGTTTACCCAAGAACTCATGCATAAAATCGAAAAACGGATTGATCAGCAAAAACGGCAAAAAAGGACTTGGCTTTTTGCTATTTCCGGTCTATGCTTTGCTTTGTTTGCTGCTATTTTTGTCATTCAGCCGTATCTGCAGCCTCAATCAGACTCGTTAACGACGATCAACGCTTCTGGCACGATGAACGCGTCTTCCGGATCCACTCAGATGATGGGTCAGGCTGAAATGAAAACGGCATTGCTGCTTGCCTTGCGATCAGATCATCCTTCGGATGAAAATTATCCCCAGGAATACAGCACGTATCGTACGATACTGATTGCCGGTAAATCGAATAAGGCAGAACAGGTTGCAGGAGGAAGCGGTCTGTTGGTACCCGTGGGACAGGATTTTTGGAGAATTGACAATGCTGTACTGGAGCCCATGAAAGACCAGCAGCTTGAATTGCTGAATGCATATCCCGTGAAGGAACCATCGGCTTCTGTATCGCTGACCAGTGATTTGACGGAGTATAGCCGCATTTCGGAGAAAGTTCTGTTTGCCGGAAATCAGTATATTTCGATTGCCGAGACGAAGGTAACCAAAGACGGCTCCAAGAACCATAAACTAAAGGTTCTGGATATCAACAGCTTGGAACGTACCCCTTATCATGAAAAGGAGTCAGGACTTTCCTTGCAGGAGCTGCTATACAGTTCAGACCTGCAGCGGATGAAAAACGCTGTGAGGAATAACAGAGAAGAGAGCGTTGCCTTGAATGCCGACAGTTCATGGGGAATCGCGAGGCAGCCAGGGAAGTGGAAGGCACTGAAGCAAATGGAGACGACAAGCTCAGAGGATAGGAAAATCGTATTGGAGGAACTGAAAGTGCCGCTTCCATACAATCTCGTATCCTATGATGTGCTTTGCTGTTCATGGCAGGAAATAAAACAAATTCAGCCTGCAGCGGTGGATGCACTCTCCTCGCCGGATAAGGATGTCGTGGTGATTTTGACTCAGACTCAGATCATCGTGTATCCGTATCAGAACGGGATCGTGAATGATCCAATGTTGAATATTTCCCTGCAAGAAGGGGAGAAGCTGGTTATGGCTCATTGGGCACTGCCTAATTACGTGGAAAAGTGGAAGGTAGAAGTGACAGAACAGCTGAAGTGACCTATCCACGAGATGATTGTACAGTATAGCTGTCCGTATAATAGCGAAAACCCCAGGCTTTCTGCATCATGCGATGCTTGCCTGGGGTTTTTCGCTGCCTGTTGGGTTCTACGTTTTCCTTAAGCGTCCCAATTCGGATACAATGGCTTCCATTTCGGAAATGCTAAAATTGGATTTGGAAGAAACCATATCATAAATGTCTTTCAGGTCATCATACTGTTCTTCGTCAAAATGGGATGGCTTGATGGCGGCGAGCGACACGACTTTCAGCTTTTTTTTAATTTCCTCGATCATATAGTGGGCATGCTCTGTTGACTTTTGGTTTAAATCCATGCGTTTGCACCATTCCTTTCTAGCGGAAGTATTGTATGCGAATGACAGTTCGATGTTCATGAAACAATATGAATACTAGTATTGTACCAAAACGGACCAGCAAAAATGAATATTTTTTCAAAAGTGCAGCTGACTTTAAAAAGTGTCTCGTCCAGTAAGGGAGTGTCCCATTTCTTTTGAAGAGATGAAACCTTTTCGATTCCCCGTTATAATAATGAGCATATGCAGTTTTCTGGAACAAGGAGGGGAAGCCAATTGAGACTGGGTGGAAGAATGCTGAAGACGGGGTTGGCCGTTGTCCTTTCCCTTTACATATGTGAATGGCTCGAGCTGTCGCCGCCTCTGATTATGGTCATTGCGGCCGTATTGACGACACAGCCAACGATCTATCGCTCGTTTAAATATTTTATTGAACAGCTGCAGGCAAATACGGTAGGGGCGGTGCTCGGTTTAGTCGGTGTCTATTTGCTGGGCAGTCATCCGGTTGTGACCGGCCTGGTTGTTATCATCGTCATCATTGTCAATTTGTTCTTAAAGCTTGATTCCAGTATCGGTTTATCGATTTTGACCGTCATTACGGTGATGGATGCGCCAAGCGGAGCGCTGAATCGGTTCTTGTTAATTATGATCGGAATTGTTTTGGCGATCGTGATCAATGCCTTAATTCTGCCCCCGAATTACGACAAAACGATGCTTCAGCGGATTAAGGAGTTGAATGAACGAATTTCTTTGCTGCTGCGAAATATGGTTGAGGGTGTATTCGACGAAAAATCGTTTCGGGAAGAGAAGGAACGGCTGCAGCATGAGCTGAAAAAAGCGGATGATCTGTATGAGCTGTTAAAGGAGCAGACAGGGTGGACGAAGAAAAAACGGCGCGAGCTGAGTGAAAAGGCGGTCATCTATAAGTATTTTTTAGAGGTGCTTCATTTAGAAATGAAGAGCTTGACGTCCTTCAGGCGAGATGGAAAGAAGCAATTAGAAACAGAAATCCAGGATAATATATTCGCCTTAACCCAGTATTATGAAATGATTTTTTTGAAGTTCGAAGGCAATGTAAAGGTGAAGCAGAGCAGCACCCGTAATGAACGGGTTATGGTAGAAAACGAGCAGCTGATTGAGAAGCTGGTCTCCGAGGGGGGGCTCCATGTGGATTCCATTCGCTATTTAACCGTCGTAGCAACGATCATGGAGCTGTCTCAGGAGTTAAAGCGTCTAGATCTCTTAGTGTCCAACTACCGAGACTTAAAAAGTCCCCCGTCAAAGTAGGCATGCATTGAATATCACTTCGGCGGCTTTGACGGGGTTGACCCGCTGGAAGCGGAACATTTATCTGAGGCGGCGGGTCCAGAACCCTCCTTTAAAAAACCGAGGTTCATAAGAGATATAAAAAGCTTTTGGCGCAATTTCATTCACTGTCGCTATGAGCTTTTTTTCATGGCTTCTTTTGGCCAGCACCTGCATCACGAGACGATGGCCGTCGCGTCCGTCCGCGAGCCAGCTCGTTACTCCAAAGCCTCTTTCCCTGAGTGCCGCGGGCAGCTTTGAAGATTCTGAATCCACGACGATTTGAGCTGTTACATATCCGAGTGCAAGCCATTCTTCAATTTTGCTGCCGAGGAATACGCCGAGACCGAATCCGATACAGTACGCTGCCAAGTTGATCGGCTCATCGATGTTATCCAGGACAATATTGAGACCCATCAAATAGACGAACACTTCCACCATACTGATGGCAGCGGCAAGTGACCGGTAATTCTTCATTACAAAAATAAGCCGAACAGTAAAAAGGGAGACGTACACGATGTTAATGACTGCAATGGTGCCAATCATCATCCAGTTCATGGTTCAACTCCTTAGGATTATTCTTCCTATAGCTTACGCCTTTTGGGCGGCGTTAAACCCTGATGTGGTATGATTTGCATTAAAAAAGCAGCGTTTCGGAAAATGGCTCGATCAGCTGTTTTCCTTCCTGATGGACGGAATTGATCAGCGGGGAAACAGGGATGGCGGTCATGTCGTCAGCGGGATACGCATCCAGCAGTTTAAGCAGCTCCATAGGAGACTCATTCGTATCCAGCCACTTCTGTTCTTCTTCCTCTGTTAAGATGACCGGCATGCGGTGATGTATGGATTCCATGAATGCATTAGGACTCGTCGTTAAAATGGTGCACGTATGATGCTTTTCTCCCTCCGGATCGATCCAAGTATCATACAGTCCGGCGAAACAGAACACATGGCGGCTTTTCAGTTTAATGTGCAGCGGCTGCTTCCTGCCTGCTTCCGTCTTCCATTCGTAAAATCCGTCTGCGGGGATCAAGCATCTTTTACGGAGAAAAGGCTGCTTGAAGGAAGGCTTGTCCATCACTGTTTCAGACCTGGCATTAATGAGCTTGCTGGCGATTTTTTCGTCCTTGCTCCATGGTGGAATCAGCCCCCACTGCAGCTGCCCGGCCCTGCGCTTGCCTTGATGACCGATGACAGCAGTCACAAGCTGCCTTGGAGCGATATTGTATCTTGGTTCATAATCAAACCCGAGTTCCGTTAAGCCTAAATATTCCATGAATTGTTCCGGAGTCAGTGCAAAAGTAAATCTGCCGCACATTGTGCTTTCCTCCTTTTCGAAACGTCCTTCGTTTATTATTGTAAAACAAAAAGGAACCCGATGAAACCTTGGGCTCCTTCTTTAGGTGACAGGTAATGCCATTCCATTACTTAAGCGGAATCACAATGTGATCGCTATCTTTTGTCTTATGTGATAAGGCTGGAACGGACACTTGGCCCAGCTCCGTCAAACTATTCAAGTCGTTGGCCTTCAGCATGGCAGACGAAAGGGTGTACAGCGTATCTCCGATATACAGAATACGGTTCACATGTTTTCGGTAGTCGAATCCATAATATCCCGCCTTTGACATATCGGATTCGTCCAAATGTGAGATGGTTCCGCGAAGCTTAAAGCCTTCTTCAGGTGACAGATGGTATACGTAAGCTCCTTGGAAAGCAAATTCTCCGTAAGCTGGATATCCATAAGGATCGATTTTGTCGCCCTTTACCTCCATCAAAGTGACGGGGAAAGCAAGCAAGTTTTGTTCCCGGTCAAAAAGCAGCGATTTATGATCGTGCAGCAGCTCCGACTCGGTTCCACGATCACCGATCATCACTTTATGAAGTTCCTTCGGATGGGAGACGTCGCTAACGTCGAACAGCGCCATCTTCATCCCCGTATAGAAGGCTTGTGCACTGCCGACTGGGTTTCCATTCTCGTCCTTTTGCTCCACGACAACGGTGTCTTTACCAAAACCGATAATATGGTTTTCATCGTAAGGATGCAAATAATCGCTGTAGCCGGGTATTTTCAGCTGCCCTAACACTTGTGGTGCCGCAGGATTGGCCAAGTCAAGGACGAATAGGGGATCGACCTGCTTGAAAGTGACCACATACCCTCGATCCCCCATAAATCGGACGGAATAAATCCGCTCTCCGGGCGCAAGACCTTCGAGCTTGCCGGTGATTTCAAGGGACGGGCCTAGCACATAGACATGATTTTGTGAGGTCTGTTCTCCGCTTCTCCACGCTTCGCCGGTCGTTGTAGCAATACGGAAAAAGCCCTCATGTTCATCCATCGAAAATTGATTCAATATCGTGCCAGGGACCTCGCCCTGCGTCGTATATTCGATATGCCCCGAGTCCAGCTTGAACTTATACAGCTTCGTGACGGCTGAAGCTGCGGAAGGAACCATCTGATCGCTGGCGATCTTCTTTTCCATGCCTTGACCCGAGGACTTCCATTGCTGCACGGCGACATACAGATGCTCGCTTGAGGCATATACATTTTGCCCGGCGCCGATGAACGCCTCTACTTGCATTTCTTGATTGGTCCGCGCCAAATCGAGAGCCCCAAGCATCAGTACTTTGGATTCCAAGTCTGGTCCAGGGAAGTATTGAATGTCTTGGATCGGCAGCGGCTTCACGTCGGTCTCGATCAAGCTGTCCCGATAAAGCGGTCCGTCCCAAACGTAATCATCCTGCAGGATATGATAAGTGTCTAAGTACTTATTGCTGACGAGGTACAGAGAGCTTCCAATTTTGCGCGAATCGATATAGTGGCCTTCCAGCTCCACCGTTCTGATCGGATTCGGCTTGGCGATATTCTCGATATCGAGCACGATGGCCTGGACTGTACTCGTATCTTGAAATGGAGGATAGATCATGCTTTTGCTTTGAGCGGCATCGGTCTTTCCGGACATCGGCTGTGCCAGCAACCGATAGCTTGTGCCGATGACAATCGCCTGGTTGTTCTCTTTGTCCAGATACATTTCGACGGCATGAAAAGTCTGCTCTGCATCATCGGATGCAGCGGGCTCGAATGAATACTCTCCCGCCAGCTTCATCTGATCGGCCGGGTATGCCTCATAGATGAGCAGCCGATTTTCATTGATTTGATAAATATACTTGCCGTCGGTTTTCACGATGTCTGCTTCATCGACGCCTTGCACTTGTACATTCGTCTCGGAGTAACCGGGGCTGCCCTCACTGCTGCCTGTATCAGCGGCAGCGGACTCCATCGCGACTTCTGCAGTATCCGTCAGCGCGATTCGCTTAAGTTGTCCGTATTGGCTTTCCTGCGACGCTTTAAGCAGCTCTTTAAGCTGAGCGTAAGATTGAATCGTAGGCAGCGGATCGGTATTCGTTTCGATATAAACGGATTTTTGCACGGGGTCCCATGTCCATTCCACTTCTACATGTTCTGCAAGCCATTTTAGCGGCACCATCAGCTTTCCTTCGGAAAGGAATGCCGTACCGGACATCGGCTCTTGAACCCCGTTTACTTGGGCGATACTCTGCCCCGGGGCGATCACAGCGCGAAAAGTTCCTTTCGCAATGATCGTAGTCCCGCCTGTTGCGTTCCATTCGACGCCCATTCCAAACAATAGTCCGAAGCTTCTCAGCGGCACATAGATGACATGTTCCTTCTGCACCGCGTCGATGTGGGGCATTTCGGCTCCGTCCAAGTAAACGGGTGTGCTTAATTCAGACGCATTCGAAGGGGAATAGGCGAGAGGGATCAACGCTAGTCCAATAACAAGCGTGAAAATAATAGGCCACCTAGCTTTTTTCAAAGAAATAACCTCCTCCATCTTTGATGGTTTTGTTGTCACTATAGACGTGCTCAGCGAGCGAAATGTTCCAGCAGCATCATACAAAAAGAAAACCTAATCACACTCGGAAAGAGCCGAGGCGCTAGGTTTTCTTTGTCAACCGATAAAGCTGCATTCATGAACGCGATATAGACGATTCAGGCCTCTGCGGAAGGGGAGTTCGGTTTGCGAATAAAGATCATTCGCTCCCAAATTCTTGATTTCCATCTCCACAGCATGAACAGCCCTCTGAGCCATTCATCCGCGATGTAAGCGAGCCAAATTCCCGCTAATCCCATCTCTAATGTAATACCGAAGAAGTATGCTGCAGGAACGCAGACACCCCACATGAAAATGAGTGCCATGTAAACCGGGAATTTCACATCGCTTGCCGCTCGAAGGGAACTGATAAGTACGATATTGAATGTTCGGCCGGGCTCCAGCATAATCGCAAGCAGCAGCAGATACGTACTGATGTCGATAATGTTTTGGTTGTCGGTGAAGAACCCCATAAGGATGTCGCCGCTGAGGTAGAGCAGCAGTGAAATGACAAGGGCGAAGGCCATGCCGATTTTAAGCCCCCGAATTCCCATTTTATAGGCTCCCTGATTATCCCCGGATCCGACCTTATAAGCGACTAATATTTGGGTGCCCTGTCCGATGGCCCCGGAGAAAATCATGGTGAAAAACATCAGATTCATCGTATAGTACCGTGCAGAGATCGTATCCTCAGAGCCGATCAATGTGATGAAGAAGGTAATGACCAGCTGAGACAGGTTATAGGATAAATTCTCCCCTGCGGACGGAATGCCGATTTTTAGCAGATTCTTGATGTGTATCTTTGGAATCTTTAAATACGTTTTGATGCCTAAAGGATGCTTTACTTTTTTATATAACAAAATAAACATCACGATCATGCCGATAGAGCGGGAGACGACCGTAGAAATGGCAACCCCTTCCACTCCGAGCACTGGCATTCCGAATGGACCAAAAATAAAGAGATAGTTGCCGATAATATTCAAAATATTCATTCCGATCGTGACATACATCGCATCACGCGTAAAGCCGTGAGATCGGATAACGGTAGACAGCGTCATGATGATTGCCTGAACAAAGCTGAAGCCGCCGATAATTTGCAAATATATAAGCGCTTCATCCATTAATGATTCCGGCGTGTTCAGCATTTTCAGGAAGCTTTCACCGAATAGGAGCAGAGAGCCGCTCACAATGAAGCTGAGAAGGAAGTTCACAGTAATGGACACGGATGCGATTTCCTCGGCTTGGCGTCTGTCATTCGCACCGATGCTTTGGGCGATGAGTACGCTGGTTCCAGTCACGATAAAGCTGAAAACCAGGATGACCGTATTTAACACTTGGTTGGACATGCCGACGGCTGCCACCGAGTTGTCCGAGTATTGACTTAACATGATCGTATCGGCATTTCCCATTAATATATGCAGGAACATTTCGATAAAGATCGGCCAAGTTAATGCGAATAATGTGAGTTTTTTAGGGTCAGTTTGTTTCATGATGTGCACCGCCGTTCTAATGTCAATTTTCACATTATAGCACGGCGGAGGAGAGAAGACAGCGTGAAAAAAGAGGAAAATCAATTGAAAATGAATCAAAATAGTTTGATTTCAGCGGTTTAAGAAGTTTGCCATTATCTCAAATGAAATTGCTTCATATATGTAAGAAATAAAACGCTTTATCAAAATGTAAACAATCCCAGATCGTCACCTTTGCCGAAACAAACCCATTAAAAAAAGATAAACTGCTAAAGATCAGCAGTTTATCCTCCGAAAGATGAACGAAATGCAGCGGATAGCTTCGATTTGTCGATTTCCCATAGATCGGCCAGTTCAGGAGCGACGGCTTCCTCGAACCAATCCGCCAGCTTTTTTCGGTTGTTTCCGTTTTCGAAAACCCATATCAAATTGCTCGCAACTTTGCGGAAATAGAGCTGTTCGCCCTGCTCGAGCTTATCCGCAGGGATCCAAATCCCCAGCTTCTTGACGGTTCGATATAATTCTTTATTGCAGGTTCGGCGGATTTTGCGTGCGGAAGGCAGCGCTTGCTGGTGTTTTTCCTTCTGTCCGTGTGGTCCATGCTGCATAACATCCCCTCCTGCTTCAACATATGCCGCTCAGCCTAAGAAGGGGACGTCATTTTTTAGTGAAAAAACATTATTGGACGACCAAGTAACCGACCATGGGTCCGCTGGATTGGTTATCCGTATGCGTGTGACATATGATTTTAAAAATACCTTCTTTGTCTGCTGTGAAGCTGACGACGGTCTCCTCGCCCTTCACTACATTTCCTTGAATGTTATAGCCTTCAATGGTGAAGGGGTGGCTGCTTCCGTTGACTCCGTACATTTTCAATGTAACGAGGTCCCCTTCATTTACGACGATAGTACCTGGATCCCAGCGGTAGGCTTCAATTTTTTGGCCGTCCTTCGTCTCGGAGGAAAATTCGCCAGTTACCATTTCAAATATTCTTTCCTGACCCGCCTTAGCGCCAACCTCGGCACTGAACAGTTCAGCGGATGGACGGGTGAAATAAATGACTGCTGCAATCAGCAGGATCGCCGCACCGACATACAAGTATATTTTTTTGCGGTTAATAATCATAATCTTCGTCATATGCATTCTCCTTTGATTTCATTATTGGTACATGTTATGCAGGGGCTTGTCACGACAGAACAAGCTTTGCGGACATTTTCTATGAAGTTGTTATTGACGAGAGATGCCAGTCTTTGACTCGCTGCCTGTATTTCGATATCGGCATTGGACTATGGTAAAATGTGAGAAACGATAATGGAGGGATGTCAGGTGGCTAAAGATTTATCTCAATACATACGTAAGGGATTAAAACTAGAGCAGTTTATGAAGCAGATGACGAAGAATCAGGAGGCCTTTCGGGATGGGTATGAAAAATTTGCTTGGCCGTCCGACGATGACCGGGAATTTTATGATTCGCTGAAGTTTCGAGATGATCTGAGATGCTTGATATTGGCCGCCGATTGGTGCGGAGATGTCGTGCGTAATGTACCTGTTGTTTTCAAGCTGATGGAAGCAGCGGAGATTGAGACCGAAGTGCTGATTATGGAGGAGCATCTGGAGGTCATGGATCAGTTTCTCACGATGGGCGGAAGATCGATACCTGTTGTCATTTTCGTAGATACCGGCGGTTATGTATTGGGACAGTGGGGGCCGCGACCAGCTCACGTGCAAGAGCCGATGGTCCGCTTTAAGCAGAACAATCCGGACCGCAGCGCGGCTGACTATGAAGACAACCTGAAGCAGACGCGGGAGGAGATCAAGAAGAGGTATGGCGAAGGTACAGGCTACCAAGCGCTGATTGTTACCGAAATTCGTGAGCTGCTTTCATCCTTTTAAGGAGTGATCAAGTGATGCTGAAGATAGAGAAGTTTACGCTGGGGCCTTTGGCGACCAATGCTTATCTGTTAACCAATGAACTAGGTCAAGGGATCGTTATTGATCCCGGTATGAACCCGGATATGCTGCTTGAGCGCATCAAGGATTTGGATATTCAGGCGATTGTCTTAACCCATGCCCATTTTGACCATATTGGAGGAGTCGAATCGATTCGCAAAAGCAAAGGCTGCCCGGTTTATTTGCATCAAATTGAAACGGAATGGCTGGAAAATGCGGAATATAACGGGTCGCTGCTGTGGCCGGAGGTGGGCCCTCCAATTACGACCGATCCGCCGGATGTATGGTTAGAAGAAGGTCAGGCGCTGACATTTCTCGGTGAAACGTTCCAAGTGATGCATACGCCCGGACATTCGCCCGGCAGCGTCAGTTTGCTGTGGAACGATCAGCTGTTTTGCGGAGATGTGCTGTTTCGAATGTCAGTCGGCCGAACCGATCTGATGGGCGGCAGCTCCAAGGAGCTTTACGATTCAATACACGACAAATTATTCATTCTTCCTGATGAGACGGTAGTTCATCCTGGCCATGGACCGGGTACAACGATCGGCTATGAGAAGCAGCATAATCCTTATGTATAGGAACTAAGGGAGACTGCGCAGGACAAGGAGGGATCACATGAAAGCGATCGTGCTGGAGAAGTACGGCGGTCCGGAAGAGATGAAGATGAAAGAGATAAACAAACCGGTGCCGGGACCTCATGAAGTGAGAATTCGTGTGAAAGCAGCAGGATTGAACCGAGCGGATTTGCAGCAAAGAAGAGGGCTGTATCCGCCACCGCAGGGGGCTTCACCCATTATGGGGCTGGAAGTTTCGGGAGAAGTGGAAGCGATCGGTACAGAGGTAGGCAAATATCAGCCTGGAGATCGGGTTTGTGCATTGCTGGCCGGCGGGGGATACGCAGAGTACGCTGTCGTTCATGAAGCGATGTGCATTCCGCTGCCGGAGCATATGAGCTTCGAGCAGGGTGCGGCGATCCCAGAAGCCTATATTACTGCTTATTTTAACGTCATCGAGCTCGCTGGGCTAAAAAAGGGAGAGAAGCTTCTCATTCATGCCGGGGCGAGCGGCGTCGGTATTGCCGCCATCCATTTGTCAAAGGAGATAGGCGCGGATGCTTACGTTACAGCTGGGAGTACAGAGAAAATCAATATATGCCTGAGCATGGGAGCTGCGAACGGATGGAATTATCACAGCGGTTCCTTTCTGCCATGGATTCAAGAGCTGACAGGCGGCAGTGGCGTGGATGTCATTCTCGATATGGTGGGAGCGCCATATTTACAGGATAATATGAAGGCCTTACGTATGGACGGAAGAATGGCCGTGATCGGATTTATGGGCGGCGCAAAAGCAGAGCAATTTCCATTGAACCTGCTGCTGTCCAAACGTCTTCGCATGTTTGGCAGTACACTCAGAAATCAGCCCATTACTCGAAAAGCAGCATTGATCGAACAGTTTCAGAATAGGTTCGGTAGTCTCCTCCGCAGTTCGAGCTTCACCCCGCTCATCCACAGTGTGATCGATTGGGAGAACATTGTAGAAGCGCATCGAATAATGGAGAACAACGAAAATACAGGTAAAATCATTCTTCGCGTTCATTAATGGCATCAATATTTAATGCCGTAAATTACATGATCGAGGAAGGTTCGACACGGTACAAGGGATATAGACAACGCAGATGCAGTTATGCTATAATTTTTTTCGACAATAGCATGACATCACATTTGAAATTGCGAAGCACGCAGTTTATAGGTTGAAGAACCTGTAAACTGCGTTTTTTTGTATTCTACAGCAAGATTCAAATGGAGGTTCAGATTGAGTTGAAGCAAGAGGTGAAGTGAATGAGCAAAAAGCAGCATTTGGTCATCGCGCTGTTCGCTGCATTCGTGGCGATCGGTATGGCTTATTTGTTGTACTGGTTTCAAATTCGTCATGTAGCGCTGCAGGAGACGGTTCAGGTTGTCGTTCCGACACAATTTATCGATTCCAGCACGGTGCTCGATGAAAGCATGCTGGAGTATAAGCCGATTGAAGTTTCCTCCTTTGAGAAGGGGATGGTTTCATCCATGGATGAAGTGCTGGGAATGGAAAACTGGATCCCTCTGGGGAAGGGGGAGCCGCTGCTGGCATGGAAAATGAACCGGCTGCATTTATATCCGCTGCATCATCAGTCTACGTTTCAAATTCCTAAAGAATATGTGCTGTCGGTATTTAACGGAATCCGTGCAGGAGATCGGGTCATCATTTACAGCTCAAGTCCTGGCGGGGAATCGAAGAGATTATTTGAACAGCCCGTTACGGTCGCTTCCGTTAGAACATCCGCCAATGTGGAAGTAGACGATTCAGAGCACTCGCTGGCAAGTTCGATCGCGGAGGGAAATGAACAGCAGCTATATGTCTCAAGGATGACACCGAATGGCAGCATCGAATATATCAATTTAAATTTGACGGAGGAGCAGTGGCTCGCGATCGATAATCTGTGCAAAGACGAAAGCAGCAAGCTGGTCATTGCTTATCAATCATCGTTTACCGATCAAGGCATGAAGGAGGCAGACAGCGAATGAAGGATGATCGCGGCACCTTAATTACTTTCATCGGTTCGACACCCCGCATTGGCACTTCGGTGACCGCATTTTCGGCTGCCTATATGCTGGCCGAAAGGTTGAACAGCAAAGTAGGGTACATCTGCTTGAATTTGAAAAGCTCCAAGCTTCATCGCTACTTAGGGGTCGACGAGCCTGAGGTTACTCTGGATCAGCTTCGGGCTGATTTGCGATCGGGAACACTGACGCCCGCCAAATTATACGAAAGCTGCTTCCGTCCTTATAAGCAAATCTCGCTTTCAGTACTATTCGGCAATATGCTCCGAGAGCAGGCGGAGCTGTATATGCCTGAACACGTGGAACATCTGCTGGATACCGCCCGTGAATGCTTTGATATCTGCGTATTAGATGTGAGCGCATATTGGGACAATGCGGCTACTATTATTGGCATGAGAGAGTGCAGGCGGGCTATCCTGGTGACGAACGATGAATTGGCTTGCTTTCAAGAGGATGTGCAGCGTTGGTTGGAGCAGGGAGTGTCCTTGTACAGTATCTCGAGAGAGAAGCTATTGCTGTGGGTGAATCAGTCGTTTGAAGGTGAAGGAGGGTACAGTGCGAAGCAAATCGAAAAGGAACTAGGCATTCCGATGATTGGCGCACTGCGAGCGAACCGAAAATTTGCGAAATCTGTTCATGAAGGAAAGTTAGACATCGCCGTGCAGGAAAGCACTTGGTCAGGATATATGGAGGACGGACTGAAGCAGCTGTTTCATCTCATGAACTGGATCCCGGTGAACGAGCAGCGGAGAGGAACCAAGCTGTCCAAATGGATAGGTAAAAAAAGACCGGCGTTCATGAAACAACAAAAGGAGATGAAGGGAAGTGTGTAAAAGGTGAGCCAGGAGGAACACCCATCTCGTTTTTCTGTTGCTGAATATGTGCGCGGACTCCAAAATGAAAAAAGCGAAGCCAACGTCACTGCAGGCAGCGCCGATCTGGAAAAGGGCGAGGCCTTTCGTGAGCTTGCTGAGATGATCCGTGCTGAACTGGTGGATAGCAAAGGCAAGAGTGAAGAAGAAAAAACGGCGCATACCGAGCTGCTCAATCGTGCGGTGTTAGGATATCCTGCAGCAAGGCAGCACATCCTCCACATGATCGAAGAACTGCTGCTTTCCAAACGAATGTTTCTCCAAAAGAATCTGTTAGGTACAAGTGATTACAAAAGAACGGCCGAAGATCTGTTCGCTGAATTGGTAGGAATGAACGTATTGGAGGCTGTACTCAAGCGAAGGGAGGGACTTGAGGAAATCCAAGTCGTAGGAACTAAAATTTATGAAGTTCGAAACGGATATGCGCATCGCTCCGAATATACGTTTCAAAGGATTGAAGAAGTTGAACGCATTCAGCAAAATTTAGTTCTGTTCAATAACGACCGGTTCAGTCCGCGTAAAAGATGGGCGGAGGTCAGTTTTGTGGACGGCTCCAGGGTTACGTTGACCGGATACGGTTATACAAGAGAACCGACGATCACGATCCGTTTTTATCCGCTGCAGCATTTCAGTTTATCCTCCCTCGCAGATGAGCGCTACGGCACGCTGGATCAAAAGATGCTCACGCTGATGAAGGCATTGATACGTTCTTACTTCAATTTCATTATTATCGGTGCGACGAATTCAGGGAAGACCCATCTGATGAAAGCTATGATTCGTGAAATGAAGGACGATGAACGAATTGTGACGATTGAATCGAGGTCTGAACTGATGTTGAGCAGAGATTTTCCGCACAAGAACATCGTGGAATACGAGGTAGAGGAAGATGATCCGGAGCATGACAGCAAAAGAGCGTTCAAGCTTGCACTCAGACAATCGCCGAAACGGATTATACATGCTGAAATTAGGGATGAGGACGCCAATACCTACGTTCGCGCGTGTACTAGAGGACATGATGGAAGTATGACGACGGTTCATGCCAATACGTTGGAGGATGTGCCTGATGTGATTACGGACATGTGCATGCTGGATCGCAGGGGGATGGATCCGAATCGGCTGCGAAAAAGAGTCGCAGCCTATGTGGCGCAAATTGGTGTTGAAATGGGAATCGTAGGTCATCAGCGGAAGGTGCTTCGAATGGTGGAATATGAATGTGTTTCTGAACATATTCACGTTCGGGAGCTTGCTTATTTTTCGTATGAGGAAGGAATTTGGAAGCAGAACGAGTCGTTATCTGCCGCAGCGATTCAGCGCATTGCCAAGCATCATCCGGATTCGATTGAACGGCTGCGAGCGTTGGGGTGGTGTGAGTGATGGTCATATTGCTTCAAGCGGCACTGTTATTGCTATTTCTGCTGCTTGCCTTTACGGCGGTTTACAGTCTCATGCTGGTAATATACCGGGAGAATAAGCAGAAGAGCCGGCTCCGAGGCAGAAGGAAATCACAGCAGACTCTTGATACTGCAGTTGGGCGAAATTCGAAGGTGCAGCAAAAAGCAGTTCAGCATATATCCGATCTACTCAGAAGCGTGCACAGTTCCTTCTCCGTCAAATGGTTTTATACGCTTACGGCAGTGCTTGCATGCTTAGGATTAAGCTTGGGCATTCTCATGTTCCAACAGTTGAAAGGAACGCTGCTGCTGACATTCATGCTGACCTCTTTGCCGTATTTGACATTGAGGGTTCGGTTGATTTCTTTTCAGATGCGCCGCAAAGAAGAATTTTTACCCGCCTTGGAAGTGTTTTATCAATGTTATGTGACGACCATGCCGGGCAATGTTAGGAATACGCTTCATCAAGCAGTTTCGGGCGGTCATATGACATTCTCCATGAAGCGTATGTTTGAGCAGCTGTACAGAGATCTTATGACCCAAAATCATGTGGATGAGGCCTTTCGGATCTTCGTAATTTCGCTGGGGCATACCTGGTCGAAGCATTTCGCACAGATGCTCAAAATGTCGTTGGAGGAGGGGGTGGACATTAGGGATAACCTGAAACAGCTCATTACCGATATGCGAAAAGCGGAGAAAGCAGCATTGATTGACCGTAACCGGCTGCTTGAAATTCGAATAGCAAGCTTTTCTCCGATGCTGTTTTTGATCTTGTTCGTTGGCATCAATTTTTATTTGGATGATCAGCAATCGTACCGTTTTTACTTTTTGGATCCTGGCGGCAGGGGGATGCTGCTCGATGCCGTGTGGCTTATTTTTGCCTCATTTGTGATGGGGATTTATTTATCTGTGAAAAGGATGTAGCAGTATGACTTACGTACCTCTTGAAGTATTGAACGGTTTGATCCTTGGCGTGTATGTCATCATGGTTTTCATTTGTACTTATTTTTTGATCATGTGGGTGGCAAGACGACGTTCACCGTATCGTTGGTATAACGGATGGGGGAAGGAATGGGTGTTTACGCCATGGATCAGGCATATCTTATTCATTCCTGCGCCGGACAGTCCGTGGATGGAACAGTACAGGCTTCTGCTCACAGGAGCGGGTATTCCGATTCAAGTGATGTCTTACAGTCTCATGCGAAGGATGCTGCAGCTGATGGGTATCGCACTGATCCTACTCGGACTTGCACCTGGAGGAGTCGTTTGGTTCGGGACTTGGACGAAATGGCTCGGCGTTGTGTTCGCGGTAGTACTGCTGGGTTTATTAATGTGTGATCGCCTTCTGTTGGAATACCTGCACAAAAGGAGAGGCCGAAGAATCGCCTATGATTTGTATCAGGTCAGCCAGCACCTATTGTACTATGAAGGGTCCAGGTTGAATTTACATACGAAGTTGGTCAGGTGCCTCCCATTTACACGGGTGATTAAGAATGAGTGGTATGAGCTCATTAATGAATGGTATTACTCTGCGAGCGACGCACTGGAACAGTTTAAGCATCGACTGGGTACGAACGAAGCCCACAGCTTCGCGGAAACTCTCAAAGCGATGCACTTGCAGGATATCCCTTCCTTCTACTCGCTGCTAAGAGAGAGAATTGATGACTATAAAGAAAAAACGGAATTGGACCGCGAGGAGCAGAAGGAAGCGAGATCTTATATTTTATTTGTACTTGCAGGTATTCCGATTTTGAATACGTTTCGAGTGTTTATTTACCCTTGGGTTCAAGAAGGGCAGCGATTATTTGATTCACTAAATCCATAATGCAAAGGAGTTTAAATTCATGAGAAACATATTAATGACGGTGATGATGATTTTAGTCGTAGTTTTGTTGTTTGTGAATATCGTGTCCGGAACTGGAGGCGTGAAGGAGCAAATTCAAACACAGGGTACGAATGCAAAAACAAAAATCAGCTCATTAACGCCATAGACGATGAGACAACTGCTTATATCCATACTTTTGATCATTACGATTGTCGTCATTTGCGGTTCGGTGCTGGTCGGACCGGAAAGTGTGCAAGAGATCATCACGGATGAATCGAAAAGCATGTCGCAGACGATCATGGAAATTGATCCGTAGGAGGATCGCAGGTGAAGCAAATTTTAATTTTTGTATTATTCTCTGCACTGCTCTGCTGGCTGCTGTTCTCTCCCATTTATAAGCATGTGCTTATTATGAGACAGGCGATGATTCAGAAGGAAGTAGACTACTTGCTCGAGATAGGGACGAATGCAAGTCACGGCTACATTAGTGCTTCGATGCTGAATGAATCGAAGGAGCGTCTTGAACGTCACGGATTTGAGCCAAGTGAATTGAACTATGTCGTTTCTTCAGTCAGCGGACAGCCCGCGGATAATGCAGCTGCCCCTATACTTAGGGGGGATGGAATTCAGCTGACCATATCGTATCCATACGATGGATTGTTTATGATTGACAAGCTGATCGGCATATCATCTTCGGATGACGGCGGCTCCATGAGTGCAACGGGGTTGCAGATGAGCGAATATGTGCCGTAAAGCGGGAAAGAGCCTATTATGTATAAAATGATATTTTATATGATGCTGTGCGTGGTCTGGACGATGCTGATGGCGCTGCAGACGGATGAGGAAGCCGCCGTGCAAGTACTGTTTGAAGGGAAGCGGGGAGTGAATCGGGCTGCTCATGCAGCGGCTCAACAGTTGGATGAGGCGAAGCTGGCCCAAGGGATTGTGTCCATTGATGAAGAAGAGGCGCTGCGTGTCGCCAAGCAGTATTTACAGAAAAATCTTCGGCTCGATGAACAGCTGCATCCGCTGACAGGCACGATGCTGGAGGATGAAGTTGAGCTTCTTTTGTTTGAAGTCATTAACGAAACGTATTCTTTTCCATATACGTACAGAGCACCTGAATACAATTACTCGGTCACACTGCAGAAGCCCGGCGTCGTGATGGTGATCGGGGTTCAATATCCTCGTGCTTTTCGGTTGCTGGAGCCGATTGAGTGGGAGATCAAAGGGGCCTCCGAGCTCGTTTTCCCATACTGACAGTTGAACAAAGCCTCAGCCTTCATGACATGCATGAAGGTTGAGGCTTTGACTCTGCTAATGTTTACGAAGCCGTTTGCTTTGCTAACTTGAAAAGTCGCTCTCCTTAGAAGGACTCCGATAGGAGTTTTTTTATTTGCAGGAATCAACGCATGACCTTCTTTCACTGATTAAGCCTGCTCCCGTATGGAATGCCCCATAGGCAAAATGCAGCGAATGACGACGCCTTCTGTTTTTCCAGATTCCACTTTTAGCATGCCTCCTTTTTCCTTTAGCCGCTGCTCCATCGTTCGCAGACCGAAGCCGAACTGCAGGTGGGGGATAGGCTTACCGTTATTCTGAATACGCAGTTCTATGTTTCGATCCGCGGCATGCACGCTCACTTGAACCCTCGTGGCATGCCCATGCCGAGTCGCGTTGGTTAACGATTCCTGCAGACACCGCATGAACGCATGCTGGATATCGTTTGGCAGCAGTTTGATTTGAGGATCCGGCACATAGCCAACCTCAACGCCCGTATGCTCTGAGAACGCTCTGCAGATGCCGGACATTTTATCGATTCCGTTCTCCTCTTTCCGGGCTGCCATTCGGTGTACCGTGTTTCTCATCTCTTCGAGACCGCCGCGGGTCATCTCCGCGAGCTTTGATAGATTTTGCCTTGCTTGTTCCGGAGAATGCTCCATCGTGTACAAAATCGCATCCATGCCCATGATGGCCGTTGTGAAGGTGTGGCCGACTGTGTCATGGAGCTCTTGAGCCATGCGATTGCGCTCCTCCCATAAGGTCATCTGCTCCACCTTCTTGGAATATTCCTCGAGCAGTTTGTTCTTTTCTTCTATTAATTGAAGCTGGGAACGGTTTTCCTCCGATAGAATGACAATTCGCTGGATACAGTAACCGGTACAAAACATGATGCTGCTGATCATGGCCGTGATGATCGTCTCGAAGACTTGCAGGTTTCCGATGATGCCGCGAAGGGAGGGGAAAGCGATCATAAACACTGGGGCAGTCCATTTCAACGCGCCCTGAGTAGATAAGAAGCCTACAATCAAGGTAGGGATCATAAACATCAGCGGGTTCAGGTCGGTATGCACATGGATAAAGAGGGTAAGACCTCCGCTGAACAGAAGCTCACTCAAAGCAAATAGGTGGCTTTGAATATATTTTTTTCTCCAAAAAAGAAGAGGAATCGCATACGCTAATGTTAGCCACAGAATAAATAAATACAAAGGAAGGACTTTACCTAAGCTAGGGTGAACTGAATAATATAAGCCGCCGATCGGATACCAGATCGAACGCATCATAAAGAGGACTCGGTTCATCCAGTGCCAGTTCATTTTTTTCTTGCTTTGATACATCAAGCTTTGTAAATTCATTTTGTCTCACCTTTTCTAGCTGCGGCAAAATCATCCGAATGTGTATCACATCATTTCAACTATTAATATATTCCATTTCGTTTCGTTCAGGCAATGCTATCTTTTCGTTTAGGGGGACGGCCTAATGACGGAATTGAGCAGAAGAAGAGCGGCTCTACAGCATATGTTGAGGCAGCAAAAATGGGGCGGCTTTTTAATTGTACAACATGTGGATTGCTATTATTTATGCGGATCCATGCAAGCAGGGTTTTTATTTATCCCTGCACAGGGCGAGGCCGTGTTTTATGTACGGCGAAGTGTGGCAAGGGCCATTCAAGAATCGGACTGTGCCGTCCTGCCGCTGTCATCGATGAGAGATTTAGGCAGGCAGCTGTATAGAGATTTTCCAAAGCTGTTCAATTCCGAGGCGGAACCGATCATCGCTACGACTTTTGATGTTTTGCCTGTACAGCTTTATGAGAAATTGAGAACCACAGTAGGAGCAAGCTGGACCGATGGAAGCAAGCTGATGAAGGAGCTTCGGATGATTAAAACAGAAATAGAGGTGGAGAGGATCCGTAAGGCTGCTCATGCAGTGGATCGTACATTAAAGCAAGTGCTGCCTCAGCTTCAAGAGGGCTGGTCGGAGGTGAGGCTGTTAGCTGCATTGGAATTCGAATTAAGACAATACGGCCACTTGGGATTAATGCGAATGAGAGGATTTAATCAAGAATTAGTGACCGGTATGCTGGGTTCGGGGGCGGAAATGACAGAGCCAGGGAGCTTCGACGGGCCGACTGGAGGGAAGGGGCTTCATGCTTCGTTTCCGCAAAGCGCTTCATTCTCCCCGATTCGAAGAAACGAGCCGATCCTGCTGGATATTGGATGTACTATCGAGGGATATGTCATCGATCAGACGCGGACGGCCGTATTGGGAAAGTTGAAGGATCATCTGGCACGTGCTTACGAGACAGCAAGATCGATTCTTTATGATATCGAAGGCATGCTAAAACCGGGTATGTGCAGTGAGGAGCTGTATGTAGAAGCACTGAAATCAGCGGAGAAAGCAGGTCTCAAACAATATTTTATGGGGTATGGCGCAGATCAGGTGAAGTTTCTCGGGCACGGGATCGGTCTGGAGGTCGATGAATGGCCGGTGCTCGCCAAGGGCTTTAAAATGGATTTAAGACCGGGGATGGTCATTGCCATAGAACCCAAATTCACATTTCCCGGAGAAGGGGTTGTCGGTATCGAGAACAGCTACTTGATTACGGATGACGGCTTTGAAAAGCTGACCGTCACGCCTGAAGAAATATGGGAGCTGTAGTTTCTGCGTGCAGTACTGTTTTTGGGATCATCGTCACGTTCTGATATAATATTTTCGTAACAGAAACATGATGCGGATGCGGAGGAATCAATATGAAGCGTATTAGTGAATTACAGCTGGACCGTTACGCGGAATTAGCGGTTAGAGTAGGTGCCAACGTACAGAAGGGACAGAAGCTGGTTTTGCAGGCACCTGTAACCGCTGCGTCTTTTGCCGCACGAATTACGAAAAAGGCGTATGAAGCCGGCGCAATGGTCGTCATGAACGATTGGATCGACAGCGATGAGATTATCCGAAGCAAATTTTTGCTTGCTCCTGACGAAGCCTTCGAGTGGTACCCGATGTGGCGTGCCAAAGGGATGGAAGAACTGGCTGAAGAGGGTGCGGCCGTGCTGCAGATCTATATTCCGAATCCGGATCTCTATGAAGGTGTAGATCCAGCCAGAGTGGCTGCCGCCAATAAAGTGAAGCAGCAGGCTTTGAGAAATTACCGCACGAAAATGATGAATGACGATATTAGCTGGAGTCTCATTTCGATCCCTTCGCCTGAATGGGCGAAGCGGCTGTTCCCTGACCTGTCAGAGGATGAAGCGATGGAGGAAATGTGGGCATTGGTGCTTAAGATGGCCAGAGCCGACGGCGAAAATCCGATCGAAGACTGGAAAGCACATCTTAAAGTGTTGGCGGAACGCCGTGAGCTGCTAAACAACAAACGTTATAAGAAGCTTCATTACCGGTCACAGATCACAGATTTAACGATCGAGCTTCCGGAGGATCATCTGTGGCTTTCCGCACAATCCGAGAATGGTCAAGGGACTTCATTTGTGCCGAACATTCCGACGGAGGAAGTGTTTACACTGCCGTTAAAGACGGGTGTCAACGGGGTTGTAGGCAGTACGAAGCCGTTAAACTACAGAGGCAGCTTGATCGATGACTTTAGATTGACCTTCAAGGATGGTAAGATCGTCGAGTTTTCCGCTGCCAAAGGGGAAGAAGCCTTAAAAAATATGCTCGCTACCGATGAAGGCGCAAGCTATCTAGGCGAAGTTGCTTTAGTGCCTTACGATTCGCCAATTTCAAACACGAACAAAATTTTCTACAATACGCTGTACGATGAAAATGCATCCTGCCATTTGGCGATTGGAGCTGCTTACCCTACGACGCTTAAGGGGGGCCGCAAGATGAGCCGGGAGGAGCTAGACAAACATGGTGTCAACGATTCGCTCATTCATGAGGATTTTATGATGGGCTCCGCCGATCTTTCGATCGACGGCGAATTAGCGGATGGCACGAAGGAAGCGGTATTCCGCAACGGAAACTGGGCGTTCTAAGACGTACCTGAAGCAAATGACTGAAAGTCATTGATTCAGCGCAAAAGAGCGAGATTCATGGCCAGCTGTCATGAAATCTCGCTCTTTTTTTGAAAAAGATTATGAGCGGATGACCCTATTGCTCTAACGTAGATCAGAAGGTGTGGGAAATGCTGAAGGAGCGACTTTTTGTAGACGTGTTATAACCACAAGTTTTAATGAAAAGAGCACGGCTGCAAAGGAGTCCCGGAGGTATTTCCCACACCTATCCTACGCTCGGAACTCATGCTCGGGATTCAGAGGGAGCCGTTAAGAATCGGGTCAGCAGCTTCATGATTTCGTGGAATCCGATACATCATATTCGTCTTCAGGCAGCCGAATCCATTTATGTAAATAGCCTTGATCATACAATGCCTTAATCAAAATGATTAAGATGGGGGATAAGATTAATCCCGCCACACCGAACAAGGACAGCGAGACGACCATAAATGCCAGCGTAGTGAAGGCTGAAACACCTAGGGTGTCTCCGGTGATTTTGGGCTCGAAAATTTGGCGGAACAAGATGACGAGCAGCAGGAGAACGGAAAGCCATATCGCCAGACTGATATGGCCAACGATAAATAAATAGATGATCCATGGTATAAATACAGCTGAAACGCCCAGTAGCGGGAGCAAATCAAACACAGCGGCCAGCACCGCGATGGAAAAGGCATTGTCGACACGAAGAATAAGCAGCGAAATATAGATGATAACGAAAGTGATCGAGATCAGCTTGAGCTGCGCTTTTAGGTAACCTCCGATTCCTTTTAACACATTCTCCTTTAAAAACAGAAATGCCGTTTTGAACGTCCTCGGCGTTTTTTCGTTTGCGATTCTTTTCCAATAATCAATTTCCACGCTTAAAAAGTAGGCCAGGATGATCGCGATAACAAAGTTGATAATAAACGTTGAGAAGGAGCTTAGCATCCCGACCAAATACGTTAGCAGCCATTGGGCGATCTCGGAGCCTTTTTCTGTGACGACACCAGTGTATTCTTTCGCTTTGTCAGTAAATTCCGGCGGCAGTGCATTGATTTGACGCTGCAAATCCTCCAGCTGAACACCGAATTGCTCCTGCAGAATGCGCCCGTACTCCGGAATACGTTCTGCAAGATTGGTGATTTGACCTACGAAGATCACACTCGCACCGATAATGCTTCCAAGTATAATCATGATGAACAGCAGCATAGAAATGCCTGTCGCGATAGATTTTTTTATTTTTTTGCGGTGGAGGAAGCGGGCCAGCGGTTCAATGATGAAAAATATGATGAGTGCAAGAAAAATGGGAGCAGCAATGGCATACAAATAACTAAACAGCCACATCGTCAGAAACACCGTTAAAATGATAAGGCCGATGTCAAAAGCAGTTCGCCAATATTTTTGATAGAAGCTTAGCATGATTTCACCTCTGTAAAGGATTGAATATGATGATATTGTCGAGAAACTTCTCTAGTGGGATCGGTTTCTTGAAATAGGGTGTCTGAAAGCATTATACCGAATATGGAATAGCTTAGAAAAGCTTGTAATGGGATCCACTGTATAGGCCGTGTGCGGATAGACATATAGGGCAATTTCTAGTAACATAGAGTGTAACGATATTCTGTCTAGAGGGGAGGAATATCAATGTTTAAGCTCAGACAGAAAGTATATATTATGAAAGATAGCTTTGAGCAGGGCATGCCGGTAGGGGAATACGGCTATATTATTGCCATAGAGAAGAATGCGGATAATGCCTTTGATTATATTATTCGAGTTCCGAAAATCAATAAGCATTTCGGTGTTCCGGCCAGTGACATCGAGAGCGAGGAAATGCTGCTTGAGCAGGCGGCCGAGCAGGTTCAGCGAGAAGCGCTAATTGATTTTGCCCTGGCAACGAAGAACGAGGAACTGTTCAAGCGGATCATGAATGGTGATTTGGATTCAGAGCCAAAAGTAGAAGAGCATCAAAAACCGCTCAGCCGGGAAGAATTTATTAAGCAAGTGAACCTGCGGGCATGGATTTAATGCAAGCGTGAACAAGTTTGAAGTGCGTTTCCGATGAAGGAACGTGCTTTTTTATTGTCATGAAACGATATTTTTCTTATATACAGGGGGATTTCGCGTTTCGTTAAAGAATTGAGATCAATAATAGAGTAAGATATAATAATGAACATGTTCCAAGCCTATGAACAAAGTGTCTTATCAGGCACATCATCTATACATTTCATAATTCAGGAGAGGTGTACAAATGGCGATTACGATTCAGGATGTAGAGCATGTGGCCAAGCTGGCTCGCTTAGATTTAACCGATCAGGAAAAGCAAACCTTCACGGAACAGCTGAATGCGATATTGAAATATGCGGACAAGCTGAATGAGCTGGATACGGAACATATCGAGCCTACGAGCCATGCGATGAAAATCATGAATGTGGTTCGGGAGGATGAATCCAGACCTTCCTGGCCGATGGACAAAGTGATGCTGAACGCACCAGACGAGGAAGACGGACAATTTAAAGTGCCTGCAGTACTCGAGTAACCATAGAGGTTTTGAAAAAGGAGGAAATTCCGTTGTCATTGTTACAAAGTCGATTACAGGACATACATACGAGTTTAAAGGATAAAACCGTCTCCGTTCAGGAGCTGGTAAACGAATCATTGAAACGAATTGAAGCGACAGATGGGAAAGTACAGGCGTTTTTGAATGTAGATGCAGAAGGGGCACAGAAGTCTGCGGCTAGACTGGATCAACAATTGGCGGAAGGCGGCGAAAGAGGCTTGTTGTTCGGTCTGCCAGCCGGCATTAAGGATAACATTGTGACAGAAGGGCTGAAGACAACCTGCGCCAGTCGTTTTCTGGAAAATTACGATCCGATTTATGATGCGACCGTGGTACAGAAGCTGAGGAGCGCGGAGTCCGTGACCATCGGAAAATTGAACATGGACGAATTTGCAATGGGCGGCTCCAATGAAAATTCGGCCTTTCAGGTAACACGCAATCCATGGAACTTGAATCATGTTCCAGGCGGTTCCAGCGGAGGCTCCGCAGCGGCGGTAGCGGCTGGACAGGTTTATTTTGCCCTCGGAAGCGATACGGGTGGTTCGATTCGCCAGCCGGCAGCATTTTGCGGCGTTGTCGGATTGAAGCCGACGTATGGATTGGTATCACGCTTCGGTCTTGTTGCTTTTGCATCATCACTCGATCAGATCGGTCCTGTGACCAAAAACGTAGAAGACGCTGCATACGTGCTGCAATCGATCGCCGGATATGACAAGATGGATTCTACGTCGGCGAACGTGGATATTCCGGATTACGTGAGCAGCTTAACCGGTGATGTTAAAGGGATGAAAATCGGCGTACCGAAGGAATATTTAGGAGAAGGTATCGACCCTCAAGTGAAGCAGTCCATTATGGATGCATTGAAAGTATATGAAGGCTTAGGGGCAGTATGGGAAGAAGTATCTCTTCCGCATACCGAATATGCGGTGGCTGCCTACTATATACTGGCTTCCTCCGAGGCGTCCTCCAATCTCGCCCGTTATGACGGAGTGCGGTACGGTGTTCGTACGGAGAATGCGAATAACTTGCTGGAGCTGTACACGAAATCGAGAAGCGAGGGCTTCGGACCGGAAGTGAAACGCAGAATTATGCTGGGGACTTATGCACTTAGCTCAGGCTATTATGATGCGTATTATTTAAAAGCACAGAAGGTCAGAACGCTCATCAAGCAGGACTTTGATCAAATTTTCGAGCAATATGACGTTATTTTAGGACCTACGACGCCAACCCCTGCGTTTGCGATTGGTTCGATCATTAACGATCCGTTAACGATGTACTTGAACGATATTTGCACGATCCCTATTAACCTTGCGGGACTGCCAGCCATCAGCATTCCATGCGGATTTACGAACGGACTGCCGATCGGGCTCCAATTGATAGGTAAAGCATTTGACGAGTCAACTGTGCTGCGGGCGGCACACGCCTTTGAACAGCATACAGAGTTTCATAAAGAAAAGCCATCCTTGTGATGCGTTTGCGTTATGGATTCCATACGATTTAGGGGGATAAACGATGTCAGTACGAAATCAATATGAGACCGTCATTGGACTGGAGGTTCACGTCGAGCTTCACACAGAGTCCAAAATATTTTGCGGATGTTCTACTTCCTTCGGAGCGCCTCCTAACAGCCATACCTGTCCAATCTGCTTAGGGCATCCCGGCGTGCTTCCGGTACTCAATAAGCGAGCAGTAGAATTTGCGATGAAAGCGGCTATGGCCTTGAATTGTGAAATCGCGACAGAGACGAAATTTGACCGTAAAAATTATTTTTATCCGGATTCACCGAAAGCGTACCAGATTTCACAGTTTGACAAACCGATCGGCTCGAATGGCTGGATCGATATTGAAGTGAATGGGGAGACGAAACGGATCGGGATCACTCGGCTGCACCTGGAGGAAGACGCAGGCAAGCTGACCCATGTGGATGGTGGATTTGCATCGCTGGTTGATTTCAACCGCGTGGGGACGCCATTAGTGGAGATTGTATCCGAGCCGGACCTCAGAAGTCCGGAGGAAGCCAAAGCGTATTTGGAAAAGCTCAAAGCGATTATGCAGTACTGTGAAGTATCGGATGTGAAGATGGAGGAAGGCTCGCTTCGCTGTGATGCGAATATTAGCTTAAGACCATATGGACAAAAGGAATTCGGCACACGCGCCGAGCTCAAAAATATGAACTCCTTCCGCGGCGTTCAAAGAGGCTTGGAATACGAAGAAATTCGGCAGGCGGATTTGCTCAGCAGCGGGCAAGAGGTCGTTCAGGAAACACGCCGCTGGGATGACGGACAAGGCAAGACATTCTCCATGCGGGGGAAAGAGGAATCGCATGATTACCGTTATTTCCCGGATCCAGACCTTGTCTCTTTGATGATCGACGATGCTTGGAAGGAGAGCGTGCGCTCTACCATTCCTGAGCTTCCAGATGCACGCAAGGCAAGATACACATCTGAATTTGGTCTGCCGGATTATGATGCTCAGGTCATTACAGCTTCTAAGAAGCTGGCTGACTTGTTCGAGGAGAGTCTTCAATATGCGAAGGATGCTAAAGCGGTATCCAATTGGATTATGGGGGATCTGCTCGGTTATCTGAACTCCAACAATCTGGAGCCGGGCGATGCGAAACTGAGCGGCAAAGGCTTGGGCGAGATGATCGGTTTGATCGAAAAAGGCACGATCAGCTCGAAAATCGCCAAGACCGTCTTTAAGGAAATGGTCGAGACCGGCAAGGAACCTTCCGTGATTGTCGAGGAAAAAGGTCTGGTGCAAATTTCCGACGAGGGCGCGATCCAAAGCATTGTCGATCAAGTGATCGCAAGCAATCCTCAATCGGTTGAGGATTTCCGAAACGGTAAGGAAAAGGCGATCGGTTTCCTGGTCGGCCAAGTCATGAAGGAAACAAAAGGAAAGGCAAACCCAGGTCTAGTGAACAAGCTCATCAAGGACACCCTGAGCAAGTAAACGGAGCTAAAACGGAGGAGAATTCAATCCTCCGTTTTTTGTATGCATCATTTCTAAGGAAGGCGGGATTTTGATGAATATAACCATAAAACAGGTCCAGCTAACAGATCAAGATCAATTGGAGCAGCTGTGGTACCTTCAGCATATCGCCTATCGATTGGAGGCTGCCCTCATCGGCTTCGATCAAATTCCTCCGCTTTTAGAGAATATGGATGACCTTTCTAAATGTAAAGAAATTGTATATGGAATATTTGCGGAAGAAGAATTAATCGCTGCGTTGTCATATACTATAGATAACAATGAATTAGACATTGCAAGAGTGGTCGTCCATCCCGATTGGCATCGGAAAGGAATGGCCAGACGATTGCTGCAGCATGTATTTGCTCTTTACCCAGAGCACCTCTTCAGCGTATGGGCGGCAGAAAAGAATACGCCTGCGTGTGAGCTGTATAGGAGCGTCGGCTTTGTTCCAAGGATGAAGCAGGAGGTTGCGCCGGGGGTGTGGCTGCAGTGCTACGAAAAGTAAAGGATTCTGAATCAATACAATGGAAGGAAGGTGAAAAACGTGGATCCATGGACCATTGAACCTCTGGAAATGCTGCTTCGTATCTTTGCAGCTTTCGTGTTGGGGGGATTGATTGGACTCGAGCGTGAGAAGAACAATCATCCTGCCGGTTTCCGTACTCACATCTTGGTCTGTCTAGGATCTGCTTTGGTCATGCTTCTTTCGATGTATGGCTTTAGCGAATTCGCAGATGAACCGAATGTTAGGCTCGATCCGGCCCGTCTTGCCGCGCAAGTGATCAGTGGAATCGGTTTTTTGGGAGCGGGTGTCATATTAACGAAGGGCATTTCCGTAAAAGGTCTGACGACAGCGGCTTCCTTATGGGTGATAGCCGGAATAGGCCTGTCCGTTGGCGCTGGTTTTTATATACCTGCTGTCATGGTAACGGTGCTCGTACTGTTCAGTTTACTCATATTAAATAAAGTGGAAAGAAAATGGCTGACAAATCGCAAAGATACCATCCTGCGTGTGCAGTCAGATGCTCCGGTTGAGCGATTAGAGCAATTCCACGAAATGATGGACAAATATCACTTGGAAGTACGCAATATGCGGGTCAAAGTACGAGAAGCCTCATCCGAGTCGGGACAGATCCATACGTTTCCAGCAACCTATTGGTTTACCTTAAGGGGAAGAGATAAGGATTTGCTGAAGCTCATTCACGATATGATGCTGCTTGATGGAGTCAATGAAGTTCGAACAGAATAATAGGAAAGTATTGTGAACGAATTGACAAACATTTTGTAACAGTCTTACAATAGAGGTAAGGTTTTAATTTTCAGTAAGAATGATTCTCAAATAATAATAAATCGACAGAACGAAATGATAAAGAAAGGACGTGAGGAGAATGTCTACTCGCATCGAACACGCAATGGAAAAGCTTAAAAAGACTGGAGTACGCATGACTCCGCAGCGTCATGCGATCTTGTCCTATCTTGTGGATTCCAAAAAGCATCCGAGTGTAGATGAAATTTACCGTGATCTCGAAGGTAACTTTCCCAGCATGAGCGTGGCTACCATTTATAACAATTTGAAAGTATTTCTTGAAGCCGGCCTAGTGCGAGAACTTCCATACGGAGATGGGGCGAGCCGCTTTGATGCGGAGATGTCAGATCATTACCATGCGATTTGCTCAAACTGCGGCAAAATTGAAGACTTTGAATACCCACCGTTACATTCTGTAGAGAAAGTAGCAAGTGAAAAGACAGGTTTTCAAGTAACTTCTCATCGGATGGAAGTATACGGGCTTTGCAAGGATTGCCAAACTATCACCAAGCATTAATTTGTGCGTAACGCATGATGGTGCAGCAGCCAGAAAAACTTACTAATCGCTTTCCGAAGGCGTTTTTCGAATAAATCATGTTATAATGGGCGTGACTCAGTGGAGTCGCGTTTTTTTGTTTTGATCTTTTTTGAACTTCATCGCTCATATTTCATGAAAGGGTTATTTCATTCGTCCATTGCATTCTGAAATGATGGTTGTGATTTAACAACTTAGCGGATCGGCTTGTCGTCGTATTTTAGAAGATAACAAAATGAGAGAAAGCGCATCGCTAGACTGAAAGAAGGGTGTGGGGAAAATATTGCAGCAAACCATGTATGGCTCCAGAAAAAGAAAATCTCGTAAGGGCAGGATATTGTTATGGTTGATGTCGATCATGATGACTGCAGTGCTGGTCAGCGTTACTTTATTTCTGATTGCAGAACGTCCGAATAACGAGCATGTCACACCGGAATTCTCCGTGGACAAGCCCATTTTTTATAAAGGAGAAAGCGCGCAGGTTACAGCTATAGGTGAACAGGAGTCTCTCAAAATTCCGCTTTCCGTCATTCAGGAATGGATAGATTCAAACGTATATTTGGATGAAGCGACGGATTCTATCATTTTTACGACGGAACAAAAAGTCGTGCAAATGCGAACGGATCAACTAACGGCGATGGTCAATGACAAGCCGATGGAGCTGAGATTTCCCGTCGAGAAGGTTGGCGGTGAAATTTATGTCCCGATTACACCCATTCGGGAAATTTTGCCGATGGTTGCACAAGAGACCAGTGAGGGAGCGGTGGTCATCCATCGCAGTGCAGATGTTGTGAACTGGGGAGCAGCTCCCGCGGATACGGAGGGCACGGTACCTGTACGGACCGAGGCAACGATAAAAGCGCCAATCTTATATGATTTAAAGCAGGAAGAACGATTTATGATCTGGGAAGAGAATGCCGAAGGCTGGTATCGCATTCAGCTTGATAACGGACATATCGGCTATGTGCAGAAAAAGCACGTCATTCTTCAGGAACCGGAGCTGATTCAAACACAGCATTCGGATACGCAGGAATACATTCCCTGGAAGCCGATCGGCGAGAAAATCAACATGACCTGGGAACACGTATACAGCAGAAATCCTGATACCTCTGAAATTGGTCCGATGCCCGGTTTGGATGTAATCAGTCCAACCTGGTTCAGTCTGGCGGATACAGAAGGGAATGTGTCCAATAAGGCGGATGAAGCGTATGTGAAGTGGGCCCATGAAAGAGGTTATCAAGTTTGGGCGCTGTTCAGCAATGATTTTACAGATCCAGATAAAACGTCCGAAATTCTCTCAACCTATGATAAACGAATAAAAGTGATTCGGCAGATTACTGCGTTTGTGAAAATGTATAATCTTCAAGGCATTAACGTCGATTTCGAAAATGTATATTTAGAGGATCGTGATCGGCTGACTCAATTTATTCGAGAGCTGACTCCATTTTTGCATGAACAGGGCGCCGTCATATCGATGGACGTGACCGTACACAGTACAAGTGAAATGTGGTCTATGTTCTATGATCGCAAACGATTGGCAGAAGTGCTCGATTACATGATCGTTATGGCCTATGACGAGCATTGGGCATCCAGTCCAGTTGCGGGCTCCGTCGCATCCTTGCCATGGGTTGAGAAAGGGATTTCCCAAATCTTGACTCTGGATGATGTACCGCCATCCAAGATGATTTTAGGAATTCCCTATTATACGCGGATTTGGACCGAGGAAACCGTGGATGGGAAAAAGGAGGTCAGTTCCTCCGCAGTCGGGATGGAAACCATTCAAAGTCTTATCGAAGAAAAGCAGCTGAAACCTGTCTACGATGAGGAAACAGGTCAAAATTATGTGGAATATACGGAAGAGGGCGCATTGAAAAGAATTTGGATCGAGGATGAAACTTCGATACAGAATCGATTGCAGCTCGTTGATAAATACAATCTCGCGGGAATCGCCTCCTGGAGAAGAGGCTTTGAATCGCAGAATGTATGGCCTTTTATCGAATCATATCTAAAATAAATAAGCTAGGTTTCGCATTCAATCGCGTTCTATGATCGCAGCCGCCTAAAATATAGGGCGGCTTTTTCATTTATAATAACTAACTTTACAATAGGATACGGGATTAAGAAGAGGAGAGAAGAGGATAACCGCTGCTCCCCTTATCGTAGGACCCAATGAAGGACTTCGAATGAGGGAAGATGAAAGCGGTTATTTTTTTATGTGCAAAGCAGTTCTACAATCGCAAAAAAGTGGAACATCAGTAAGATGTTTTGGCAAAAATGTGGAATTGAACGAGCGGACGTTATAGGGCCATGATAGAGTAGCAAAAGAATAGAACACGATTATAATAAAGCGGAAAAGTCATGGATTTTGTCTTGTTATTGCAACACGGGCAGAAATAAAACTTATATAATAGTAGACACAAGTCGGATTATCGTTAAACCCAAACCTGAATGCTGATTAGATGCAAAACACACATTCAAATTGTAAGCGCTTTAAAATAAGTAGGGGGGCGATAATAAAATGAGGAACAAGGTACGCAAAGGGAGACACAATGATTCCTCCATCAAAAGATCTAAGCAAATGAAGGGCATTTATTATCGAAAAAGCTTAATTTTGTTTTTAGTAACAGCCAGTATCCCGGGTCTGATCATCGGTGTATTCATTTACTTATTCGGTGTAAACTTCATTGAGCGTGACCTGAGCCAAATGCACAAAAAACAAATGAACGAGCGGGTACACAATATTGATGATCAATTTGCATATCTTGAAATGGACTTGTCCCATTGGGCGTTTAATCCACAGTTTAATGAGAACTTGAAAAGGTTGGATTTTGAATATTACTTCCAAAATACAAGAGACATTACCAAATCACTTGTTGTGCTGGAAGGTTCACATCCTCTCATTCAGGATGTGAAGCTGTTTATTGATCGAGAGGAGCCGGTTTTATTTCAAACGGAATACTACAAATTAAAGGATACAAAGCTCATAGAAACATACCGTCAAATGCTGGAGCATCAGCGAAATATTTATTGGACAGGATGGTCGAATGGAAGTTCAAGCGGGGGTTCGGATTCTAAAAAAATCCAATTAGTTCATAAAATTCCCGGAGAGAGCTCTTCCCCTTATGGAGTACTTGTGATCACTCTGAATGAATCGCTTGTCGTTAATTTGCTGAAAACGATGACCCCTTACAACGAAGGGTTGACCTTTTTAATGAATGACAGCGGTCAAATGATTTTTTCCGATAATAGCGAAAAAACACCGATGAACCGACTGCAAGAGGAAATTTTGACGAGTGGCAGGACGACCGGCACCTTCGTATGGACGGATAAAGATAAGAAATATTCTGTATCTTTCGGAAAGATTAAACGGTTAGATTCGGACTGGACATATGTTTCGGCCGCTCCGCTAACGGCAATCACATCCCCAGTCGTGGTCTTGTCCAATCTGATTTTATGGGTAAGTGCGATTGGCCTTTTGTTCGCTCTCCTATTGTCGTGGCTGGCTACGGGCCGAGTGTATTCCCCGGTTCATCAACTCATTCGTCGCTTTAGTTCGGAGAGTGAGCCGGCATTTAAAGGCTTGGATGAATTTGCGTTTATTGAAAATCAATGGGCGAAAACGACGCATGAACATGTTCATTTACAAACGAAATTGAAGGAGCAGCTTCCGAGCCTTCGCACGGGATTTCTGCTGCAGCTGCTGCAAGGCCACTTATCCCATTACACGGAAAAAGATTTGCGAGAGCAAATGATTCAGTACGGATGGGATGTGTCCGATTGCCAATATCAAATTTTGCACATTCAACTGACAGGATACAGTGATCTAGCCCATCGCTTTCCGCCAGGGGAGGAGGCACTCATCACTTTTGCAGCATCCAATATTGTCGAAGAGTTAGCGGAATCGGCTTTTCCGCAATTCGGTGTCATGAATTTTCAAAATCTATCTGTCGGGTTATTCATCATGTCACCTCCACAATCGATGGAGCCGGAGCTGATGCGGCAATTTGCGGAGCAAACCATTCAAATGATTAATCGGATCTTGGGTATTCAGATTACTCTCACGATGAGCCGTCCAACAAGCAAGGTATCTTCCATTGCTGAGATGTACATGGAGGTCGAGCGTGCAGCGGGCTTTAGGAAATTTGTGAATCAAAATCAAATTCTGGATGTTGAACGCTTAGGTATCGAGCAGATGAATCAGGAAGCGCACTATCCGTTCTCCTTGGAATTGGACATTATACAAGCGATGCGTGGTGGAAAGCAGCAGGAAGCCGTACGGTTAGTAAGTCAATTTATTCATGAGCTGCTGGCTATGGATGCCAAAGAAAATCAAGTGCAGCAAAGTATGCTGCAGCTGCTGGCTAGTATTCAGCACATGATTCGCCAATCCGGAATTGATCCGTTCAAGCTGTTTCACGGGAGAAACATGTTCGAGGAGTTGTCGCAAATTCGTGAGCCCGGAAATATGCACAGTTGGCTTGTAAGTCATGTCATTGCTCCGTTTTTAGATGAGAGAGAGGCACGAGCTGATTGGCAGATCAAGGAGATTGTCCAGCAAACGGTTGACCTTATTGAACAGGAATATATGAAGCAGGATATTTCATTGGAATACTGTGCCGATCTGGCGGGCATCAACTCTTATACGCTCAGCAAATGGTTTAAGCAGGTCACAGGCGTTAATTTTATTGATTGGTTGACAAATACGCGTATTGAAGCGGCCAGCAAGCTCCTCAGGGAATCGGATGACAAAATTTCGGACATTGCAAATCAGGTGGGTTATCAACAGAGGTATTTTAATCGAATTTTCAAAAAACAAATCGGACTTACGCCGAGTCAGTATAGGGAGATGAATCAACAAGCAAAAAATGCGGCAGTCCATTAAAAAGTTCCAACACGTACAAAAAGCCTTTGATATCAAGGCTTTTTGTATTGCAAAAATGTAGAATTGAAATCGCTTACAGTAAAATGGATACTTTGCGTAAGAGATGAGCGCAAGGAACAGCCTGATTGGTCGATTTGGCCAAAGGGCTGTGAAAAGAGATCAGCTCGATTTTACAGGAAAGGAAGAGGGAGATGAATTCAACGACAGCGTTGAAACAGAACGATACGGACCGAGCCTTACCCAAGTCATCGAAGAAAAGACCTTGGGTAAGACGAATATTGCAGGATAAGTGGATGTATTTGCTGCTGCTGCCCGGACTTATTTATTTCTTAATATTCAAGTATTGGCCGATGTGGGGTGTCTTGATCGCTTTTCAAAACTATCAGCCATTTCTAGGCTTCTGGAATAGTGAATGGGTTGGATTTGAGCACTTTCAAAACTTCTTTAACAACCCGGACTTTTTCCGACTGCTGAAAAACACGCTGATGTTGGCGGTTTATGACATGGTGTTCTTTTTCCCGGCACCGATTATCATTGCGCTGCTGTTGAACGAGGTGCGGATTGCAATCTTCAAGAGGGTTGTACAGACGATGGTATATGTCCCGCATTTTATATCGATGGTGATCGTCGCGAGTATGACGTATGTGTTTTTAACCCCGAACGGGGGTGTTTTATATGAACTGATATCCCACTTTACCGGCAGGGAAATTAACTTTTTAGCTGATCCGGATTATTTCCGACCGTTGATCATCTTGCAAATCATGTGGAAGGAAACTGGGTGGGGGACGATCATCTTCTTGGCCGCACTGGCCTCTGTCGATCTGGAACAGTACGAGGCGGCCATCGTGGATGGAGCCAATCGTTTTCAGCGGCTCTGGTACATCACTTTGCCTGCGATCAGCAGTACGATTGTCATCTTGCTCATTCTAAGACTGGGTAATTTCCTCGATAACGGATTTGAGCAAATTTTCTTGATGACCAACTCGTTGAACCGTTCCGTCGCTGATGTATTTGACACCTATGTGTATTTCGTTGGGATCACGCAGGGCGCATTCAGTTACAGTACGGCTATCGGGCTGTTTAAATCAGTTGTCGGCATCATCCTCATCTACGGCAGCAACTGGCTCGCCAAACGATTCGGACAAGAAGGGATTATTTAAAGCTGCGGCTGCTTTAGGAAAGGAGAGGACATAGCAATGAGGTCAAAGTATGACTCGATCGGTGAACGAGCATTTGATATATTTAACTACTTATTTTTAGCACTGTTTGCGTTTGTAACCGTTATTCCATTCATATATATCATTTCCGCTTCTTTTGCCACAGAGGCGGAGATTTCAGAACGTGCCTTTTTTCTGATTCCCAGAGAATTTTCGATTAATGCGTACACATATATTTTTTCCTCTGACACTGTGTTTCGGAGCATTGGAGTATCCATCTATATTACCGTTATTGGTACATTGGTGAATTTGGCTTTTACACTCACGATGGCTTACGCCTTATCTCGAAAAACACTGTGGGGTCGAAACCTGTTTATGAATCTAGTCATTTTTTCGATGCTGTTCAGCGGTGGAATGATCCCAACCTACATCGTCGTAAAAGACCTTCATTTGATCAATACGTATTGGGCGGTTATCCTTCCAGGAGCGATCAGTGCTTTCAATCTCATCATCATTAAAAACTTTTTTCAGCAGCTCCCAGCAGGGTTGGAGGAATCGGCACGCATTGACGGTTGTACAGATATCGGCGTGTTTTGGCGGATTGTATTGCCGCTGTCCAAACCGGTTATCGCAACATTCGGATTATTTTATGCTGTAGGTCATTGGAATAACTTCTTCTCCGCCTTGCTCTACTTGAATGACCATAACATGTGGCCGCTGCAGGTTTTGCTTCGTGAAATGGTCATGCTTTCACAACTTTCGGTAGGAGATCTGTCGAACGTTGATCCGAATTTTGTTAAGCCGCCGGAGCAAGCGGTAAAGATGGCTGTGATTGTCGTCGGTACCATTCCTATCCTATGCGTATATCCTTTCCTGCAAAGGCATTTTGCGAAGGGAGTACTCCTAGGTTCTATTAAGGGGTAATAGAAACGGTAGATATTCGGTTCTTTAGAATAGGCATTGATCCTCTTTGCGTGACCTGAAGGAACTGAATTCTATATAGATTAATCTGCGAATGGATGCGGAAAAGAAAAAAGGGAGGATAAAGAAAATATGATCAAAAAAGGAATGTTATTGTTCACCGCCTTGATCCTCATGCTGTCCATCGTGACGGCCTGCTCTGGCGGAAATAACGGAAATGGCGGAAATAACGGCGGAGCCAACTCGGGGAACAGCGAAACAAATGGAAATTCTTCGAGCAATGGGGGAGATGCGAAAGCGGAGGAGCCCATGAAAATCAGTATCATGCTGCCTGCGTTCAACACAGAACTCCCAGATGACGACAGCCCGGTCATTCAGAAGCTGGAAGAGTATACGAACACAGATATTGAAGTCCAATTCGTACCGAACAGCTCTTACCCGGACAAAATGAATATTACACTATCTTCAGGCCAAATGCCGACTCTCATGGTTGCGGATAAGACACCAAGCTTTATTAATGCAGCTCGTTCTGGCGCATTTTGGGACGTAACAGATTACTTGGATGACTATCCAAACTTAAGCATGGCTAACCCGGTCGTTCTTAACAACTCTTCGATCGATGGCCGGAATTACGGTGTATACCGTACGCGGACATTGGGCCGGATGGGGGTTACGATTAATAAGGATTGGATGGAAGCCGTTGGCATGGATGCGCCAAAAACCATCGATGAGTTTTATGAACTGTTAAAGGCATTCAAAGAACAAGATCCGGATCAAGATGGAAAAGATGACACGTATGGTATTGTCATAACGAAATATGCAGGTCCTTGGGACATCATGCAGGTCTGGTTCGGAGCACCGAACGGATGGGGAGAAGATGAGAATGGTAACTTGGTCCCTGCCCACGAAACACCAGAATATATGGAAGCCTTAAAGTTCTTTAGAAAGCTGTATGACGAAGGATTGGTCAACTCCGACTTTGCAGTAATGGATTCAGCGGTCTGGATGGATCCAATGGTGAATGAGGAAGCAGGAGTCATTGTAGACGTTGCGGATATTTCCAGAAGAATCGACGGCAGAATGCAGGAAAAGGCGGAGCGGGATGAGTCTTACATGGACGTTTTCCAAGCGCCTGTCGGTCCTAAAGGCCATCGGGATATGCCAACGACCGGATACAGCTCCATGCTGGCCATTTCGAAATCGACCGTAAAAACAGAAGAGGAATTAAAGCGTGTATTGGAATTTTTAGATAAATTAAACGATCAGGAAATGCAAATGCTCCTGTCCTACGGTATTGAAGGAAGACACTATGAATTGGTTGACGGCCATGTGAATCCGTTGACCACACCGGATGATGTGGCGTTAGTGAGCGAGCTGGAATCGCTGAATCAAATGCTGATGTTTATTCCGAATGATCGTCTCATTCCACTGGAGCAAACAGATATCAATAAAAAAATTGAAGAGGTCTATCAAGCCAATGAAGATATTGTCGTAGGCAATCCAGCCCAGCCGCTTGTTTCTGAAGTGTATGCGTTAAAAGGCCAGCAGCTTGACAATATCATCGCTGACGCTCGCATCCAATATATCGTTGGACAAATAAACGAGGATCAGCTGCAGGATCAGTTTAAGCTTTGGAGAGAAAACGGCGGTGACGATTACGTCGCCGAAATCAACGAATTATATCAGGCTGCTAAAGGAAATTAATTTGAATTCACGTCGTTAAAGCAAAGCCTCCAGCATAAGTATGAATTGTGCTGGAGGTTTATTCCATCCCAAACACAATAGGAGGCATGAATGTTGAATACCAGCTTCGATTCACCCGTACTCTTGCAAAAAATAGATATTTCAAAAGCAGGCCTGCGTACCAAAATGCTGCTTGGCGACATTAACGGCGACGGCCGAATGGAATTGGTTATGGTTCAGGCAGATGGAGGCATTGATGATCGATATGTTCCTCACCAGGTACAGTGCTTGACTGCTTATGATTTAGAAGGAACACTGCTGTGGCAAGTGGGCACACCGGATCCTAACGCTGGGGGACCGGGATCCGATTACCCAGCCCAAATTTATGACTGGGACCATGATGGGAATAACGAGATTTTATGTGTCATGAATAAGCGTTTTCTCGTACTCGATGGCCGGACCGGACAAACGAAGCAGTCCTTCGGTCTTCCTGGAGAACATGCGCACGATTGTATCCTTATTGCGAACGTGAGCGGCAACAGCCATCCGCAGGACATTATTTTGAAAGACCGCTATCGCAAGCTATGGGTAATGGATCATCAATTTAACGTGTTATGGACACACGAGGGGAATACTGGACATTTTCCGTGGGTATATGATATCGATGGGGACGGCCATGATGAAGTGATGGCTGGTTATGATCTATTGGATCACGACGGAACGAAGCTTTGGTCCTGCAGTGACTTGGATGATCATGCTGATTGTATATGGTTCGGGAAGGTAGATGGACCCGCGTCAGACGAAGTTCGCATTGTTGTCGGCGGTAGTGTTACGGTCATGTACGATGTGCGGGGCCATGAAATTTGGCGTTATGAAGATTCGATTGAATCGCAGCATATCGCCCTTGGGAAATTCCGCGATGATCTACCCGGTCTGCAAATCGCCGGGCTGGACCGAATCGTTCGTGGAGATACGGGAGGAACGTTCAGCCAAAGTGGCAAGGACGGCTTGTTCCTGTTGGATGCTAAGGGAAATGAAGTGTGGAAGGAGGACAGGCAAACCCCCGGTTGGCTGACGATTATCGAGACGCTGCGCCATTGGGATCGCGGTTCTTTAGACTATATTCTAGCTTACCGCCGCGGGGGAGGAGTTCATCCGACGCTTTATGACGGGCATATGAATCCCGTGCTCACTTTTCCGGTCGATGGATACACCGCACATGCAGATTTGACAGGATGTGGATTTGAACATGTGATCATATATGATGCGGACTCTGCCTATATTTTTGGGCATGAAAAAATGACGCTGGAAGCAAGAAAGCCGGGACATTCCCTCGCACAGTCTAAGCGGCTGTACAGTTCAACCTTATATCCTGGTGGAGAATATGAGTAGAGGAGGAAGGCATATGTCCAGTTCTTATTTTCCGCAGCAGCGAAGCAGCTATGACTTGTATCAGGGAGATGTTGCCGACACATTGCAGCTTATCGGCGATCGCTATATCGGACATCAGCCGAAGCAGCCATTCGTATTTCGGGCATCGAATACGTCGGGATTTAAAAGAAGCTCCGATTATCGTTATGAAATAAATGTGGATGACAAAATAGGCCAGATTGAGGACGGACATCATGTATATGCTTGGGCGAAGCTTTGGTGCGAGGAAGAAGAGGTGCGAGCTTTTCGTCTGAGCTGCTTCGGACCGACACGAATATATCTCAATGGACAGAGCGTCTATCGCTCGAATATACAAGAAGATGTATTTCCTGACCGCGCCAGTTGGTTTCGCTTGACTTTAAAGCGAGGATGGAATCATTTTGTATTGCATTTCATTAAAACAGGTACGGGCTGCGGTTGCCGCTTTGGAACAGGCTCAATAAAAGGGCATCCGTTTCACTTTATTGTACCGACGGAGGAACGAGGAGAACAGGAAGGATGGATTTATACGCTCCCACAGGCGGAAGAGCTGGCGGTTATTCCCAACGAGAATACATCGGAAGAGGATACAGGCTTGGACTGGCTGCCGCGTCAGGCTTGGACACAGGAGGAGCAGGAAGCGGGTTGTTTTGCGCGTACCCTTGGCACAGAACAAGGTCGGGTGGCTTGGGCTTGGTCGAAACTAAGCGTTTCCGCTCTTCAACATTCAGAGGCTGCATTTACGGGTATTCATCACGGTTCCATAGCGATTTTTATCGATGGTGATCTGAAATATTCATCTGACCATTCGGGACTTTTCTCAATCCGTGTGCCTCTTGCCTTCGGTGAACATGATATTGCCGTGCGATCCGTATGTACCGAAACGAGATGGGGATTCCAATTTACTTCCTTTCCAGGTGACATACATTTGTCTGCACCCGTAACTGTACACGGCTATCATGGAGAATGGCTGATTGCAGGGACCTTTGATCCTTCATGTACCCCAGATATTCGAACGGTTTGTACGCTGGATACCGTATTTCAGAATGATGAAGGAGGTACCTATTGGCGTGCCGATATGCCGAATACCTTCGTTCGTCCATTCATAGAGACGACCCATTACGGCAGGTGGAATTATCCGCTTGGCGTAACACTGTATGGATTGCTTAAGACGGGTACTGCGTTGGAACGAAATGATTATGCTCAGTATGTACTGGATCATATCGAATTATGTACTTCATATTTTGTTTACTCCTTATGGGACAAGATAAAATTTGGGGCTGCCGGAGTAAACCATCAATTATCCGCCATTGACAGCTTGGACGACTGCGGTTCTTTTGCTTCGACGATGCTTTACGCATATGAATACAAGAAGCTCAAAGGTGCGAAGGAAACCGCAGATCATATTGCGGACTATATCGGCGGTGTGCAGGATCGCTTGTCTGACGGTGCGCTGTACCGGGTACATGGCAGTACGGATTTTATGCAGGATACGATGTGGTGCGATGACCTCTATATGAGCACGCCATTTTTGTGCCGATATTATCAATTAACGAGTGACCGTTCGTATTTGGATGATGCGGCGCAGCAATTTTTGTTGTACAAAAAATATTTATATATGCCCGAGCGCAAGCTAATGTCGCACGTATACGACTTTAAATTTAATCAACAAACAAAAGTGGCATGGGGAAGAGGAAACGGCTGGGTGTTGTTTTCATTAACGGAGCTGCTTGAAGTCTTGCCTGACGACCATGCCATGCGGGATGAGCTGCTCAACTTTTTTGAAGAGTTGTGTGAAGGATACCTTGCTCAGCAGGGAAAAAACGGACTGTGGCATCAAGTTCTGGATATGCATGATTCCTATGAAGAAACATCGGCAACTTCGATGTTTATTTATGCATTTGCCAGAGCGGTACGATATGGATGGCTGAAAACCCCAGATCCTTATGTTAGTTCGGTTATGCGAGGCTGGGAAGGAATTTGCAGAACCTCCGTCGACCACTTCGGTAATGTGTACGGTGTATGCCGCGGATCAGGATATTCATTTTCCCCGTTATACTATAAAGACGAACTGGACTGGAATTTAAATGATACACATGGTATCGGAATTGTCATGCTGGCAGGCATCGAAACGCTGCACCTTCAGAAGCACCTGCAGCAAACTTCGGTATCAGCATAGTAGTTATTGAGATAGTAGTTATTGAGGCTCTGGCGAAAGACAGCAAAACAAAAACGCCCTATCTGCTCTTAAAGCGGAGAGGGCGTTCATCTTTGTACAGCAGCTGGTTTTTAAGAAAGATCCTGCGGCTTTGAATTTTCGGCGTATTTTTCATCCATCGTTAAAATCGTATGGCAAAACATGCAGCGATCCGTTTTACCAAGCATTTTTGTTTGTTTCCCGCATTCCGGACATTCCAGCATGAATGCGCTCGTCGACATCATACCTGCCCAAAAATAGACCCCCATACTGCCCATTAAAAGCAGGGACCCGATGAACATGCAAAAAAACATCAGCACCTTGCCTGTGTCTCCCCACAGCAACACGCCAGCAGTGCCCAGCACCATCACAAGCATACCGGCTAAAGTCAGTAAGAGTCCCCAAGTGCGAAACTCATTAATTTTTGCTGATTTAAACTTCATTCATCTCGTCTCCCAACATGTGAATTCACTTCAAGTGAAGAAGGATTTTTAATTTGTTTGTAGAAATATTTAATCACGAACGAACTAACTTTTAAAAATGGAAGGTTATGATCATGTCTTTTATTGCAGCGAAATCGGCTGTCAGCATTGATAAATTTAAAAGGGATGCTCGTGTAAACAGTGTGATTGCTGTTCAGAATACGAGCAGGTTTGCTCCTGTTACGGATGGTTTTGATCTGCTGCTTCTGGTTATTACAAACGATAAACAACCCACGAATCATACATCTCATTATATAAAAGAAAATGTACGGGTACAAGAACGATGGATTCATATCTCTGGACTTTATACCTGGATATTAAATGGGCAAAATAGACATATTATTGAATGGATGCTGGATGGAACGGTATTGCTGGATCGCTCTTCATTTTTGCAGGCTTTTAAAAAGGACCTTCAGAATTTCCCCGTTGAGCTTCGGAAGGAAAAGCTTTTAATTGAGTTTTCGCGATTTTTGCGAAGCTTTCTTTTAGCGAAGGAATATTGGGGACAATCTCAATCCTTAGATGCATATAGTCACGTATTAATGGCAATCAATCATTGGGCGCGGATCGTTATAATAGAATCCGGCAAGCATCCGGAAATTACGGTTTGGAATCAAATCCACAGCTTGAATCCAGGGGTGTATAAGCTGTATGAGGAATTGACTACTAGCCAAGAGCCGCTGGATAAAAGAGTTGAGCTTGTGTTGCTGGCATGTGACTTTTCGGTGATGACGAAAATGAAAGACTGCTGCAGTTTACTGCTTCAAGTCATCGCTTCAAGGGAGGAACCATGGACGTCTGCCGAATTGAAGCAGCACCCTGATTTGGAAGAAGTGCACGTGGAGTTGTCCTTAATTTTGAATAAATTAGTGAAGAGATCTATTTTGAAAGAAGTTCTGCAAGAGCAGCCATCTGGAGAGAAGGAAATCTGTTACACGTGTTTGAATTGTTAATGTTGAAATAAGAAGCTTGAAGCGGATCATGCCGCTTCAAGCTTCTTTGATAATGATTAAGCCAGCGACAGATGATAAGCTGAACAAAGCTTATTGACGGCAGGCACTGAGTATATTCGAACATATCCATAATATGGATTGAATTTGTGCGTTGACAGGAGCAGCTTCCCTGTGATAAATTATATCTCGCCGCTTCAAACGGCTTGTCACGANATGTTTCTGAGTCATTTCGGTATAGATTGAATTGGAAAAAATAAGTGCTTGCAAAGAAATGCTGAGATGTGATATATTATGAAAGTCGCCTCAAGGACATTACTCCTGAAGCGATGATCGAAAAAGAAGCATCATAAGCATCGGAAGGTGCGGTAATTGATGCGAATTGATCCTTGAAAACTGAACAGTGAGCGAATAAGTCTATTACGTTCCCTTAAGGGAACCCCGAATACCATTCGGAACAAATGATGCTTAGCATCGAAATGAGCAAGACAAACTTTATTGGAGAGTTTGATCCTGGCTCAGGACGAACGCT